>JAYFNM010000077.1:0-29423 GCA_034933465.1 Oscillospiraceae bacterium
ACGACTTTCTGGCGGCTACCGTGTGAAAAAAAAACACGCCAGCATTGTATCAATACTGACGTTCTTATATGGGGGAGCACATGAGACTCAAACTCCTGGCTCAACACTGTCAGCAGTTCAGATAGACATCAGAGAGCGTAAGTTTTGTATAAAACCTGTATCCTTAGGTGCGTATTATGTCCATGAAGAATCTTCGTGCTCCCTCTGTTGTGTTGTTGTCGCAATTCAACTATAACAGGCGCGCTTTGATTCTTCACTCTGATTTGGTTGCTTACTGTCTAAGATGTATTGCAGTCCTACACCTCTGCCTACTGTTTTGGCGCGGCGTACAGCTCGTCAACGCTCATGCCGTAGTTTTCCTTCACATACTGCATAAAGAGCTCAAACGGCATATGGTAAAAGCTGTCGCCCTCGGTGCCAAAGGCCGCGTTGAACATCTGACGCACGGTATCCGTATCAGGGTAGCAGAAATCCAATTCGCCTTTTGTGAAATATGTGTATTTGGCGCTGACATTGTCCCTGTCAATCTGTATGTCATATCTGTCTTCATCGGCGTAATACCACATTATAACGCTATAACCGTTCACATCGCTATCCATAAACTCGATGTTCCAGCCATCGGGGTGCTCGCTCCATTCCGGACGCGTGATGGCGATGGAGATATAATGTGGCTCGCGCTGCTCATACACGCCGCACACACCCGCCTCGTCGAAGTCAAAGCCGAGTGCCGTAAGAGAGCCCTCGGGAGCATTGAAGCCCTTAGTCCACTGACTGACGGTAATAACGCCGCTATTACTGTCAAAAGTGAGCTTGTAACCTGCTGCGTCGCTATTGCCAATTTCGGTTTCCATGTTGCCGTTCCATTCCCACCAGTCGCTTTTCACGTTTGCGGCAATGTTTTCCCTTACCGTGTCAATATTCGGAACAGAATAGACGACCGAAACGTCGGCCGAACCTTTATGGAGATTCGCATTGATACTGCACTCGGCAAAGTCAGTCTCAACATTCAAGTAATCCGAAATAACGGCTAAACCCTCCACGCTGTAATTATCTCGCACAAGCTGCGTATATTTCCCCAAGTCGGAGTCGGGAACAAAATACGTCAGCTCGATGACGCAGCCCGCGCCCGTAAAGCCTTGGTTACCGTCGGCTTCTACATATTCGTAGCGGTCATCGTCGGGGTTCGCCTGCCGAACGGTAACAATGCGCCCGTCCGCACCGGTGAACTCAAGGTAGCCGTTTGTGCGGTATTCCTCCAAAAGCTCAAGTTTTCCGGCTTCGTCAAGCCCCAGCCCCGCGACATCGGCGTGATAGGCGATGCAGGCATATATGCCGCTGCCGGTCATGAGGAGCCTATATAGGTTTCTGCCATCAAGTTTTGCTGCGCCCTTATCGAAGGATGCTGCGACCACAGTACAAGGCCACTCCATACCAAAGGGATTGAACTCTTCGCCGAAAATGTCCATCAGTGAGTAGGACTCTCTCTCCAGCGCGGGTTTCGGAGTCGGTTCGGTCGGCATACTGTTATCTTGCGTTGATGTAGATTCAGTCGCCGTCGGGGACAAGGCCGGCTGTTCTGTCAGTTCGACAGCCTGCCCGGAGCAAGCCGAGAATATGCTGATTAGTAGAATGGCAAGAATAACTGATACGATACGCTTCATACTATCTCCTCCTAATTTCTGTAACTGGTATATACAGTTCGCTTTTCTTGATTACTTCTATGTTTCAAAGGCAAATGCATTGGACTCAGGCGAATAAATCAATCCCGCATCTGCGATCCCTTCATAACAGATTTTTAATGAAGGCGTAGCTTGTAGGTATCCGCAGCATCTTCTCAATTCCCTTCGGGGTGGGCCCGCGTGCCCCTGTCGGGTAGTAGGGTTCTACGAACTTGACACATTCATCCCATGGGATAATTTCCTCCATGATACCCAGAAATTCATCCCACCTCGTTTTCTTCTTCCGGTTGCTGTATTCATAATCGCTGAAGCTCATCTGGTTCATTTCCGCTCGCCTCCGCGTGACTTTCTCTTCTTCTATTCTCTCATACCGTTTTGGGGCGTGTCAAGCCATTCTTGGGGATTTAATCATTCGTTCCTGAGGGCATTCTTCGAGTGCTACGGAGTTTATGGGAGAAATGTACTTCGCGACCGTTGTGTTTGTTAAGTAAAAATGTGAGTAAGAGGGCTCCCAAAAGGTGAGCACCATCAGCACCACGTCGAATTATTATATTATGGCATACCGCGGGAGAGTATGGTATATCAATTGTAATCTTGCGAGCAACGTGTAGACTTTGTGCGCATTAAGATGCGAAACGATCGCAGAGTATCGAAAGCAATGGGGGGAGGTTTTTTTGTTTGAATAAACGCGTCCGAGATCCTCGCTCATTAAGAAAAGTTTTTCAATCAGCTTTTCAAAATACAGGCGGCTCCGCCATCCCCGAAAGAGCCGCTACCCTTCAAATTTCCTCGCTCACATCGCCTATGAAGTTGTAGACGATTCGGACCCTCTGCCGTTGCTGACCGTCCACCTTTTCGGCTTGGCTAATGAGGATTTTTTCGATCAGCGTTGCCGCGATTTCGGTAGTCAACGCTGACATGTCCGTGAACTGCCTGACCAGCTTTATGAACCGTCCCGCGTCATCCGTTTTCTCCTTGTCCTCCGTAATGGCAACTCGGAGTTTTTCGCATCGGGTGCGGATTTGCTTCTGCTCCGCTTCAAAACCGTCGAGCATTATGGCGAACCGCTCCGCGCTGAGGTCACCGACCACTTTGTCTTCGTAAAGTCGGTTGATGATTTGGTCGATTTCATTCAGGCGGTGCTGCCCCTCGGCGAGCTCCTTCTCGTTTTTACGAAGTACGTCCTCGCCGTTGCGCCTTGTCTTGCGCTCCACCATTTTGACGAATTGGTCCTCATGTGATTTCGCAAACGCCGTGATCTTGCGAAGCTGGGCGAGCACGACCGCCTCCAGGTCATCCCGCCGTATGTAATGGGTAGAGCAGAGATTGTAATGAAGGTGATAGCCACACATATAGCATCCATCGTGTTTCTTCAGCCTCGGAGTGGGTTTAAAATAGAGCTTATTCTGACAGGTGTCGCAGAACAGTAGGCCATTCAGCGGCCCCTTGTCGTGCATGATCATCTTTTTCTTACGGCCACTTTCCCTGATTCTGTGCGCGGTCTGCCAGGTTTCCTCGTCGATGATGGCTTCCTGCGTGTCCCGAGTGATGATCCAATCGTGCTCGGGGATCGGTACGCTTTTCTTGTTCTTGTAGGATATGTTTTCCCTGCGGCAGCTGACGGTACAGAGCGCAACCGAATACGCAAAGCGCGTGGCAGATAGTATGAAGGTAAAGAAGGCACAGCTCCGCATCGATGAAGTGCTTCGCAGGATAGAACGCAGACGGTAGCTCAAACCTTTTAATTTTGCCCTATACAATTTAATTTTGCCTCTATTGCCGTTTGAGGAGGGGTGCAAAATTTATTGGTCAACTTAGAAGCATAAATTAGCATAAAACAAAAAAAGCGAGACAGGACGGGCATTTTGCACCCCCTTGTATCGCTTTTTCTTTGTATTACAGTGTTTTCTAATAGGCAAAATTAAAAGGTAGTCAGTCAAATTGTATCATTGACTGACTACCTTTGTGGCGGAGAGTAAGGGATTCGAACCCCTGTGGCGTTGCCGCCAAACGGTTTTCAAGACCGCCCCGTTATGACCGCTTCGGTAACTCTCCATATTTAATTATGAAAAAATCCCCTGTGGGTACAGGGGATTTTTTGGCGCAGAAGGAGGGATTTGAACCCTCGCGCGTTTTTTAAGCGCCTACTCCCTTAGCAGGGGAGCCCCTTCGGCCTCTTGGGTACTTCTGCACGCCGACGTTGCTAAAGTATGATAGCACAGCGCCCGTGCCTTGTCAAGCATTTATCCGCCGCTCCGGCGGGAAAACCGGCCTATTTGCCCACGCAGAAGTGCTCGAAAATGCGCTCGGTGACGTCCTCGCGAACGGTGCGGCCCGTCAGCTCGCCGAGAGCGGCCATGGCGCCCTCCGTCTCCGTCAGGACGATGTCCGGCGTTCTGCCCGCCTCCAGCGCCCCAAGCGCGGCCGACATATACTCCGCCGCGCGCTTTACGGCCTCGGCCTGCCGGGCGTTTGTAAGTATCTCCCCGGCCGGGACGGACGGCAGCGGAAACATCGCGGCGATGGCGCGCTCGAGCTCTTCAAGCCCCTCGCCGGTGACGGCGCTCACCGAAACCACGGGCAGGCTCGTCGCTATCGCGCCCGCCGTCTGCTCAAGGTCGTTCTTGGACAGCACGATGACCGCGTGCGGCGCTCTCTCCGCCGCGGCGACGAGCTGTGCGTCCTCCGCCGTATACTCCGCGCTCCCGTCTACAAGGACGATGACGAGCGCGGCGCTGTCGAGCGCGGCGCGGCTGCGCGCGACGCCGAGGCGCTCCGCCTCGTCCCCGCTCTCGCGGATGCCCGCCGTGTCGATAAGGCGCAGACAGAGCCCGCCGAGGCAAAGCTTCTCCTCGATGGTGTCCCTCGTGGTGCCGGGCACGCTCGTGACAATGGCGCGGTCATAGCCCAAAAGCGCGTTCAGAAGCGAGCTCTTCCCGGCGTTGGGTCGGCCGACGATGGCCGCCGGAATGCCGGTGTTCATGAGCCGCCCCCTATCGAAGGTGTCCAGCAGCGCCCTGAGCCGCCCGAGCGCCGCGCGCAGCGCGCCGGCATAGGCCTCGATGCGGAAGTCCTCTATGTCCTCGTCGGGATAGTCGAGCACCGCGTGATAGTGCGAGCTCATATCCGCGAGCGCGGAGTATATCCCGTGTATTTTTGCGCCAATCGCGCCGGAGAGCTGACCCGCGGCGTTTCTCGCGGCCTCGGCGCTCTCGGCGTCGATGATATCCGCCACGGCCTCCGCGGAGCAGAGCTCCATCCTGCCGTTGAGAAAGGCGCGCTTCGTAAACTCGCCGGGTCCCGCCTGCCGCGCGCCCAGCGCGAACAGCTCCTCCAGCGCCGTGCGCAGCACGACCGGGGAGCCGTGGCACTGAAACTCCGCGGTGTCCTCGCCGGTGTAGCTGTGCGGGGCTCTGCTCACCGTGCACAGGCACAGATCGAGCAGCTCGCCGCGCCTGTCGCGCAGGCCGCCGTATACGAGGCTCCTGTCCGCGTGCCCGGACATGGCCCGCCCGTCGGCCGGGTGAAACAGCGCGTCCGTGAGGCGAAGCGCCCCGTCCCCGGACATGCGGATTATCCCTATCGCAGCCACCTGTGCGCCGGTGGCGATGGCGGCTATCGTGTCTGACATAGTATGCTCCCTTTTGCCCGAACAGGCAAAAAGCTCCCCACCGGGAAGCTTTTTGACGGTATCAAAGCGCAGTTCTCGCTTCAGAGCTGCTTTTCGGTCCTGGCAACTCTTGCGGCTTTTTCATCGTTCCTCTCGGAGACGAAGTAGCTCAAGGCAAGAAGGCTGTCCGAAAAATGCACATTCTCAACGATGGTGGTGCTGCTCGGCTCGGTAAGCTCGACGTTGGTGAAGTTCCATATGGCGTCGATGCCGCTGTCAATAAGATCGCCCGCGACGGTAATCGCCGCCTCCTTGGGGACGCAGAGCACGGCGACGTCCACATGGTTCTCCCCGAGATAGGCCTTGAGGTCGCCCATGGAATAGATGGGCACGCCCTTAAAATCCGTTCCGATCAGCGCGGGCTTGATATCGAAGGCGCACTTGAGATTGAAGCCCCACTCGCTGAAGCAGAAATTGTCCATAAGCGCGTGGCCTATGTTGCCGACGCCCAGAAGAACCGCCGAAAAGCCGCGATCCATGCCTAAGATAGACGCGATCTGTGTTCTCAGAGCCGGGACGTTGTAGCCGTAGCCCTGCTGGCCGAATTCGCCGAAGCAGCTGAAATCCTGACGGATCTGGGACGGGGTGAGTCCAAGCTGCTGCCCCAGCTCAAATGAGGAAATACGGCTCACGCCGCTCTCCGTCAGTTCGTCCAGCTTGCGCAGATATCTCGGCAGACGGCGTATTACATTGTTGGAAACCTTAACTCGCTTCACTGATTATCTCTCCTTGTATGCTGCTGTGGAAAAGCACGCTCCCACACAAATTATAAACTATTTGTATATTGTAGCATACATTTTCTGAAGATTCAAGACAAAAGAAGCAGAAACATATATATAATCTCCGCTTCTTTGACTGTTTCTTATTTTGTACCGCTCAAAAAATCATCCAGCTCGGCCTGACTGCACCCGGAGAGAAGCAGCTTCCCGTCCGCGTCCGTGTAGTACAGCTCCGTGCCGACGACGTATATCCGCATCTGATACGGCCCGCCGCCGCTGTCCACCGTCAGGATATAATCCGGCGGAGCGTCGATGTCCTCCTCGGAGAGCGCAGCGGTCTTCCCGGCGAGCAGCGCCGAGAGCGCCGCCCAGTCTCCGCTGCCGGTGAGCTCGTAGCTCTGCTCCTGCCGGGTGAGCGCGGAGCCGCACAGGCCGTTGTCCGCGTCGGAAGCCGCGTCGTTGGCCGCGCCTGCCTCGTCCGTCAGGCCGGAGGTCTCTCCAGCCGCCGGTTCCGTCCGTACCCTCGCCTCCGGCGCCGACGCCGCGGCAGGCTGGGACGCGCTTTCCGCCGCCTCTCCGGCGCTGTCGGCGGCGCTGTAGGTCGATGCGGCGGAATTGGCCACTGTCGCCGGTCTGAGCGCGAGCGACGCCGCGACTATCACCGCAAGGCACGCGGCGGCGGCGATAAAGCCCCTCGCGCTGCCGGACAGTCTGCGGTTTTTCCTTCGGATCGCGCTTCTTCTGACTTCCGCCATAACGTTCGCGCTCAGGCTCTCCGGCGGCTCCTCGAGCCCGCCAGAGAGCGCGGCCGACACGGCGGAAAAGGCCGCGTACAGCTTCGCGCAGTCCGCGCAGGTCTTTAGGTGCTCCGCCAGAGCGGCTTCGGCGCGGGCGTCCAGCTCGCCGTCGAGCATCGCGCTCATCATCTGTCTGTATTGTTCACACTCGCTCATGGCGTTCACCTCCCCTCTGTCTGCTTGACGAGACAGAACCGGGAATGTTCCCGTCGGAGACGAGAAATGCGCAGAGCTTTTTTCGCGCGCGGAAAATGCGCGATTTGACCGTGCCCTCGTCGATGTTGAGCGCGGCGGATATCTCTTCGTAGCTCAGACCCTGTATCTCCCTGAGCAGCAGTATCTGCCGCTGCGCCGGCGGGAGGCTGTCCAGCCCGCGCCGCACCGCCTCGCGGGTGAGCTGCCGCTCGAGCAGCTCCTCCGGCGACTGCGAGAGATCCGGGATATCTATCTGCGCCTCGTCGCCCTCGTCGTCCTCGACCGAGAGAGACAGGGTCTGCCTCCGGCTCTGTCTGCGCAGATGATCCAGGCACACGTTCGACACTATCCTGTACAGCCACACCGAAAACTTGCTGTCGCCTCGAAACAGCGCGAGCGAGCTGTAGGCCTTTATAAACGCCTCCTGCGACATGTCGGCCGCGTCCTCGGGATTACCGGTCATGCGCAGAGCGAGATTATACACGTTTTTCTGATACTCGGTCACGAGCGCTTCGTAGGCTTCCGTATCGCCGGACTGAACGCGCCGTATTATTTCCGCTTCCTGTTCGCGTGTCAAGTGATCGCTCCTTTCGCTGTCTGCTTTCGCCCCGGCTCTATCTGAGGTCGCGCTTTATCCCGTCCGCGATGCGCCGCAGCTCCTCCAGCGTCTCCACATGCACGAGCTGCTGCCGGTAATACCCGGCGTAGGCCACGCCGTGCAGATACCAGGGCACGTGGTGCCGCGCCTCAAGGCAGGCGTTGCGCTCGCCCGCGAGGGCGGAGAGCGCCTCTATCTGACGCACGGCGAGGTCGATGCGCTCATGCAGCGGCGGGAGCGGCGGCTCGGGCAGACCCGCGATAAGGGCGTTCGCCTGCGCGAAGAGCCAGGGGTTGCCGAAGCTCCCCCGCCCGGCCATCGCAAGCTCGCAGCCGGTATAGCGCAGGATATGCTCCGCGTCCGCGGCCGAAAACACGTCCCCGTTTGCGATAACCGGGATGCGCACGGCGCGCCTGACCTCGCGAATTATGTCCCAGTCGGCGCGGCCGGAGTACATCTGCACCCGCGTGCGCCCGTGCACCGCGACGGCCGAGGCGCCCGCCTGCTCGCAGAGCCGGGCGAAATCCACGGCGTTCACGCTCCCGCCGTCCCAGCCCTTGCGGAATTTGACCGTCACCGGCGCGTCCACGGCGGCGTGCACCGCCTCAATTATTCTTCCGGCAAGCTCCGGCTCGCGCATCAGGGCGGAGCCGTCTCCGGATTTCACCACCTTGCCCACCGGGCAGCCCATGTTGATATCCAGAATATCCGCGCCGGATATCTCCAGCGCGAGCTGCGCCGCCTCCGCCATGACCTCCGGCTCGTGGCCGAAGATCTGCGCCGCGCAGGGGTGCTCCCCCTCCGGGACATACAGCAGCGCGCGGGTCTTCTCGTCCCTGTATACCAGCGCCTTCGCGCTGACCATCTCGGTCGTCGTCATCGCGGCGCCCTGCTCGCGGCAGACGCCGCGGAACGCGAAATCCGACACCCCCGCCATCGGCGCGAGCGTCAGCCTTCCGTTCAGCTCGACGTCGCCTATCTTCACCATGCCATGTCCAGCCCCACCGGGCAGTGATCCGAGCCGGTAATCTCCGGGAAGATATACGCGTCCTTCACCTTCCCGCGCAGGCTGTCGGAGATGACGAAATAGTCTATCCGCCAGCCGACGTTCCGCTCGCGCGCCGCCGCGCGGTAGCTCCACCAGGAATAGGCGTCCGTTCTGTCCGGGTATAGGCAGCGGAAGCTGTCCGTAAAGCCCGCGTCGAGCAGCGCCGTGAACTTACCGCGCTCCTCGTATGAAAAGCCCGGGTTGCCGATATTCGTCTTCGGGTTTTTGAGGTCTATCTCCTCGTGCGCGACGTTCATGTCGCCGCAGGCGATGACCGGCTTTTTCGCGTCGAGAGCGCGCAGATGGTCCCGGAAGGCGTCCTCCCAGCTCATCCTGTAGTCGATGCGGCGCAGCTCGTCCTGCGAGTTCGGCGTGTATACGCACACCAGGTAGAACTGCTCGTATTCGAGCGTTATCACGCGACCCTCGCTGTCATGCTCCGGCAGGCCGAGGTTGTAGCTCACCGAGAGCGGCGTGTGCTTTGTGAAGATTGCCGTGCCCGAATAGCCCTTGCGCTCGGCATAGCACCAGTAGCTCTCGTAGCCGGGCAGGTCGATGTCTATCTGTCCCGCCTGCAGCTTTGTCTCCTGCAAGCAGAAAAAATCCGCGTCAAGGCTCAGGAAAATATCCTCAAAGCCCTTTTTCATCACGGCGCGAAGGCCGTTGACGTTCCATGAAATGAATCTCATTTCCGCTCCTCCTCCGCGCCTCTGGCGTCGGAAAGCCCGGCGTTGCGCAGCCTCGGCAGCTCGCCCGCGGCGGTGCCGAGAGTGCCCTTGACCTTTGTCGCCGCGAGGCGGTTGATCTTTATCCCCTCGGCGCAGAATTTCGCCTCGTAGTCGGTCATCACGCCCGCCGTCCCGCCCGCGTGCAGGTCGCGCGTCAGCTCCGAGAGCGCCCAGCCCTCGGCCTCAAGCTGAGCGATGGACCAGTCGAACAGCGGCGTGTTGTCGGTCTTGAAATGTATCTGTCCGCCGTCGGACAGGAGCTCCGCGTACAGCCGCAGGAAGGACGGAGCCGTCAGGCGGAATTTCGCGTCCCGGCTCTTGGGCCAGGGGTCGCAGAAGTTTATATAAATGCGCTCGAGGCCGTCCGCGGCGGAAAACATCGTCAGCAGTCCCGCGGCGTCGCCGTCGATAAAGCGGACGTTTTCGATGCCGCGCTCCATGACCCGCTCCATGGCGAGGATCATCGCATCCGGAACCTTTTCCAGCGCGATGAACATCATCTCCGGCTCTGCCGCGGCGGTGTCGGCGGTAAAGCGACCCTTGCCGCAGCCGAGCTCGAGGCGCAGGCCTCTATAGCCCGGAAAGCTCTCCGCCCAGCGCCCGCGGAGCTCCTCCGGCGCGCTTATGAGCAGCTGTCCGCATTTCTCCATACGCGGCCCGAGATTCGGCCGCTTTCTCATTCTCATAGCTGATCACACTCCTTTTGAGAGCATACCACAACGCCGTAAAAACATCAATCAAGAAATCTCTTGCGCGCCCCCCTGAGATGATGTATAATACCAGAGCTGCCGGGCGTTCCCGCCGCAGCGCAGGAGCTTCGGAAGAACGCCTAAAAGCAAAGGGAACAGCAGCCACCCGGGTGTAGCGCAGCTGGTAGCGCGCGTGGTTTGGGACCATGAGGCCGCAGGTTCGAACCCTGTCACTCGGACCAAAAATCCGCTGAAATCGCTTGATTTCAGCGGATTTTGTGCGTTTATTGTTCGGGATTTTCGGAAAACGAGGTTTTCAAAGGCAATGCGGTGCGAGCCGTTTTCCAGTACAAAGTCGGCAAAGCGGCTGTTCTGGTAGATGTCAAAAAACGGGTACTGCGAATAGAGATACCCCGCCTTTCCCGCGCGTACCTGCTCCAGCTCCTCCGCGGAATAACCGCGCGCTACCGCGCAGGCGCGGATGACCTCTAAAAAGGTCGGCCAGCTCCTCGATATTCTGATTCTTGTGGTATTCTGCCAGCTCCTCGTCCAGCTTTTTGCCCAGCATTTCGAGATATGCCTCATCAGGCAAAATCTCGGTCACGCAGGTCTTACCGGAGGCCTCGATTATCTCCGGGATGCGGTCGCGGACGAGCTTGTTATAGGTTTTAATGCTCACTTTGCAAGCTCCTCAAAATCACTTCATCCGCCGGGCAGAACGCGTACTCCGGTATCTCCTTCACTGTAATCCAGCGAATATCGTTGTGCTCCAGCTTCTGCGGCACGCCATCCGCAATGGAGGCGTTAAGCAGGGTCAGATGCACGGTCAAATCCGGGTATTCATGGGTCACATCCATGAACACTTCGCCCACTGAGAGTGTGATGGCCAGCTCCTCCCGGCACTCCCGAATGAGCGCCTGCTCCTTAGTTTCGCTCGGCTCAACCTTACCTCCGACGAACTCCCACAAGAGCCCCCGAGCCTTGTGTGCCGGCCGCTGGCAGATCATGAATTTATCTTTGTCCCATATCAGGGCGGCGACTACCTCGGTCATGTGTTTGCCTCAAGTATTTCTATCGCCCTGCGATATTTTGCAATTCTTTCAATTGTTTTCTCATCCACGGATTCCAGTCTGCTCGTGTCGCTGTTATGCTTTAGATCGGCCAGCTTTACCGCACGGGCGGCAGGATTAATCCGAACCCTTTTTACATAGTCAAGATAGGGTTCCGATTTATCGTGAGTAAGCAAAAGGATAGCGTCTGTTATCCCCTTCGGAAAACCCAGCGCTTTCAGATCGGCTATTGAAAGCTGCGTGTCTTCAACAACATCGTGCAAAAGCGCGACCGTGCACGTGTCTTCGCTCTCCATCTGCTCCGCAAGGTGCATGGGATGGAATATGTACGGCGTCCCGCACTTGTCCTCTTGCCCGGCATGTGCGTCATAGGCAATTTTCATGGCTTTCTTTGTCATTTCAGTATAAATCATCTTAGCCCACCACAAGTTTATTAGTTTTCTTCAGGAACTTCGCCGGAATTGGCTTGTCTAAATTCCATGTGATATTCATGGGGCGACTGCCATCATGCTTCACGTAGCTGGCCGTGCCGAGAAAGGTATAGGCCTCGGCACCGCCTGTGACGTGGTCAGTTTTGAACTCCCGCACGAACAGCAGCACGCGGCTTTCGCGCTCACGGTGATGGATATACCGCTGCCCGGTGGGGGAATCCTCCGCCGTGGTGCTCTGGCTCTGCCAGTGGAACAGGCTCTCGCTGACCGAATAATCGTTGTACATCGTCGTCGGCGAATAGTCTTTGTCTGCCTTGTTCAGCGTCACAAAGAACACATCTAATCCCTTCTCCGGCAGCCACTTCACGCCCTCTCGCACAGTGGCAGGCTTCAAAAAGTCCAGCGCCATCAGCAGTTGATCGCGGGTGTAGGTGCAGTGCAGATCCAGCGGGCAGTCAAAGCCCAGCTCAACCGGCTCGTCAATAAAGTCGATGCGGTCATACTGATAGCGCAGCAGCTCCAAAAGCTCCGTCATCATCACCGGACTGTCCGCCAGTGAGTAGAGGTTATCCAGTACCTCGTCGGCGTTCCAGTCCTCCACCGCCTTGCCCCAGACCGTGACATAGAACATTTGCAGCATCCGCTTGCTAAGTTCCGGTAACGCGGCAAAATCCACATCGTCCAGCCGGGGGAGAATATCCAGCAAAAAGCTGATAAACCGCCGAGAGTCCAGAGCTGAAAATCTCGCCAGCGCCTTGGCTATCATTTCCTCCAATGGCTCCGCAAAATCCTCCGTCACATCCGCGCGGGCACAGAGACGGGCGAAGGATGAGAACTTGTAGATAGCGCGCGGGTCAAGGTGGTAGTAATCGAGGAAGTTACCAAGCGTCAGATCAAGCCCACTGTCCTCTGAGAAGCTGGCGATTCGCGAGACCAGTCCGGCACTGTTGCCATAAGAGGCGCGGATATTTTCCAAGATGTATCTGGCGGCTTTCTTTTCCAGTTGAATATAGCACCCCTTGGGAACAGACACGAAGCCGTCCTTCAGCTCGCGGGTCACGCTGCGGGTGGTATTCGAGAGCAGCGCCGCGAACTTGTCCTCAAAGTTATACTTTCTGTTTGCCTGACCGATGAAATCCAGCACGGTCAGGCATTCTTTATCCTCGGCGAGACGCAGGCCGCGCCCCAGCTGCTGCAAGAAAATTGTGAGCGATTCTGTGGGGCGGAGGAACAGCACCGTGTTGACCTCCGGAATGTCCACGCCCTCGTTGTAGATGTCCACCACGAAGACAAAGCGCACCTCGCCGGCCACCAGCCGCCGCTTGGCTGTGTTGCGCTCCTCATCCGGCGATGAGCCAACCAGATACATGGACGGAATGCCGTGGTCATTGAAGTAGGCACACATGAACTGCGCGTGCTCAATGGACACACAAAAGCCCAGACCCTTCACCTCGTCAATGTCCGTGACATATTTGAGCAGAGCGGAGACCACCAGATCGGCGCGGTGATTTGCCACAGCACCGCTGAGGGTATATAGGTTGGAGAGTTCCGTCTTGTCATAGCCTCCGGCGCTCCAGCGCAGGGTGTCCAGGTCGATGTTATCGGTCACGCCAAAATACTGGAACGGGCACAGGAGCTTTCGGTCGATGGCCTCCGGCAGGCGGATTTCCGCCGCAATGCGGTTATCGAAGTACGGCAGGATGCTCTTGCCGTCCATGCGCTCCGGCGTGGCGGTGAGCCCCAGCAGGATTTTCGGCTGATAGTATTCCAGCAGTTTTTTATAGCTGGGCGCGGCGGCATGGTGGAACTCGTCCACCACGATGTAGTCATAAAAATCCGGCGTGGTTTTGCCGGTGAAGTCCTGAGAGTTGAAGGTTTGGATAGACAAAAACAGGTTGTCCACGCTCTCCGGCTTGTAACTGCCAACAAACAGCTCGCCAAAGTTGGCGTCCTTGAGCACGGCACGGAAGGTGTACAGGCTCTGCTTCAAGATTTCCTCCCGATGCGCCACGAACAGCAGACGGCAGGGCTTGCCGGGGTTCTGCTTCCTAAAGCGTTTATAGTCCAGTGCCGAGACCACCGTCTTGCCGGTGCCGGTGGCAGCCACCACCAGATTGCGGGTGTAGCCGCGCACGGTGCGTTCGGCCTCCAGCCTGTCCAGAATCTCCTGCTGATAGGAGTAGGGCGCGATGTCCATGGTGTACTGCTCGGGGTTGTTGGTATCAAAGTATTTCTCCGCCTTCAGCGCGCGGGCAAGACGCTCCTTTTGATCCTCCGCGTAATACTCAAACTCCCGGTCGTTCCAGTAGTACTCAAAGGTTGCGGCGATTTTGTCGATGGTCTCCGGCAAATCCCGCTTTGTGACCTTGGTGTTCCACTCAAGGCCGCTGGTCAGCGCCGCGTTGGAGAGGTTGGAGGAGCCCACATAGGCAGTGGTAAAGCCTGTATTGCGGAAGAACACATATGCCTTTGCGTGGAGCCGGGTCTGCTTGGTGTTGTAGCTGACCTTGATCTGCGTGTTTGGCAGCTGGCGCAGCTCCTCGATGGCTTTCACGTCCGTTGCGCCCATGTAGGAGGTGGTGATGATGCGCAGCTCGCCGCCGCTCTGGGTAAACTCCCGCAGCTCGTCCATAATGAGCCGCAGGCCGCTCCATTTGATGAAGCTCACCAGCATGTCGATGCGGTCGGCGGAGGTGATCTCTTTTTTTAGCTCCGTGTACATCTGCGGCTCGTGGACAGCGCCGGTGAACAGGCTGCTCTGCGCCATGGAGGTCTCCGGGCGGGTGAGGTCGGCGGCAGTTTTTCCCGCGGCCAGTCGCGGGTCCGCCTCCCGCAAAAGCGCAAGAAGCTGCTCTGCCTGCTCCGTCACGGACAGAGCGGCAAAGTCAGCTTCCTGCGTAGAGGTCTGTATGAGGGTGACGATTTGGTTTATCAGCGCCACCTGCGCGGCAATGTCGCCGCCGTTGTCCAGCACGTTGTCCAAGCCCTTTTGAACGATGTCAGTGAGATACTGCGAGAGCACATTAGAGGCCTCCGCCTTGTCAATGGGCGCAGTATCCTTGCGGGCCTGCGGGATCTCCGCAAGCTCGCTTTGCAGCTTCGTATTGATGACTTGTTCGTACAGGCCGGGATGTAACATGGGCGGCACCTCTTGTTAATGATGTTTCTATAGCTTTCTCACAACGCCTGTCCTCTTTTCCGGACTTCGCTTTTCTCGCGTCCTCCGGCTTTGGCGGCTTAGATGGGATTTGCGCTCTGCCTCTCTTATGCGCATATTAAAAGAGCCCTGCCGCGCGCAGGGCTTTGCTGTCTCGTGGAGCTTATCCGGCGGCCAAACGGTGCAGCCCATTTAGCTTCGCGTTGCCGTTCTTCGACGGTTCTGCCGTAATTCGGCATTTTAAACAATTATAAACTCTTTTTCATACAGTTGCAATGCGATACGCCGCGGTTTGGGAGGCATTTTCCAAACCGCGGCGTTCAGCGCGGGCTTATCCTCTGCTGAGCAGCTCCTCCAGCTTTGCCCGAAAAGCGGCGTCCTGCTCCGGCTTTCGTTTTGGCATCCCCTTGAGCCGTCCGCCGGCGTTGCGGATCTTCTTCGCCGTGTGGCGCTGTAAAACGCTCTGCCGTTCGACGGTGTTCTTATTCATTCGCTATAATACGAGTATAGGTGTGTCGTGGAATAATTGCAACAAAAACAAAGGAATGACTTTTGCCGGCTGTCATGCTACAATAAGCGCATAGCAGGGATTGAGGTGCAGGACGGATGAGCAAATATGAGCCGCTTTGGGCGGCAATCGGCGGGCGCACCGAGGACAGCTTCACGCTGACCTATGCCGAAATCGAGGAGCTTCTGGGCTTTCCCCTCGACCACGCCTTTCTGACCTTCAAGAAGGAGCTGTCCGCCTATGGCTACGAGGTGGGCAAAATCTCCATGAAGGCGCAGACCGTGGCGTTCAGGCGCTGCGCAGCGCCTGCTTCGGACTTTTCAGACAGCGATGTTCTGCTTTTCTTTGACGGAAGGCCGGACAAGCTGGCGCTGTATGAGGCGCTTACAGACAAGCTGAAAAAAGCCGTGCCGGAGTTTACCGTCAGGGCGCAGAAAAGCCAGATCAGTTTCTATAACCGACGCCTGTTCGCCATGGTGTCCCTTCCAAGGCGGAAGACAGAGAGCGGAATCGTGGTCAGCTTTGGGCTGGGGTATCGACTGGACTCGCCCAGAGTGGCGTTTGCAGCCGAGCCATATCCGGGCCGCCGAACCCACCATGTGCCGGTAACGGACGCGGCGCAGCTGGATGATGAGCTGCTGGGCTGGCTGCGGGAGGCCTACGAGTTTGCCGCCAATAAAACGCGGTGAATGGTGCCGTCCGCCATTTGACAAGCGCCTGAGTTTCTGCTATCATCAGCTGCACCCATCTGCGAAAGGAGCATTTTGATGGAAAAATTCATCCCCTTTGAAAAGCTCTCCAAGAGGGAGCGGCAAAAGCGAAACGCCGCCCGGCGCGGCAGCTGGCGCGGACTGAGCCCCGTGACCCGCAAGCCGGAAAGCTCAAAAGCATACAACAGACGAAAGGCGCAGAAGTGGAGTGATGGCTCCGGTTCTGTGCCTTTTGCTATCTTTAGGGTGACTTAATGAGAGTTTTATTGTATAATCATTGCAGAAAAAGCAGTAGAGAAAAAAAGGGGCGGTGATGAGCTGCGATGAAACACAGTGCGAATATCCTCACTGCCTCGCGGATTTTCTTTGCAGCCGGGATGGTGCTGACCGCGCCGTTTTCCGCCGCTTTCTGGGTCTGCTATCTGGGCGGCGGGGTCAGCGATCTGCTGGACGGCCCGGTCGCCCGCGCCCTGCATATTCAGAGCGAGGTTGGAGCCAAGCTCGACAGCGCAGCCGACCTGGTCTTTGCGGCTGCGATTGCCGCGGTCGTTGTGCGAAGCGTTCCGCTGCCGACGTGGCTCTGGGTCTGCGCCGGGTGCGTCGCCGCGGTGCGGCTGGCGGGCTATGGCGTGGGCTTTGTGAAATACCGCGCATTTTCCGCCCTGCACATTTACGCGAACAAAGCCACCGGCGCGCTGATCTTTGCGTTTCCGCTGTTATATGCGGCGTTGGTGCTGACTGCTTCGGGCGTCATTTTATGCGCGGCGGCTCTTTTCTCGTCCATAGAGGAGCTTATCATCACTGTCAGCTCACCCACGCTGAATCGGAATTGCAGTGGACTCTATCAAATGAGAAGCCATAGGGAGGCGAAACCATGACCGAACGGGAGGAACTGCTGGCGCGTCTGACCGACAAAGACGCGAAAGCCGCTTGCGCCTATACGGAGGCGCTCACGGCAGAGTGCCGGAAAAGTGACCGATATTTTTGCTATCTTGATGATTTTGCCGCGCTGCTGCGCGATAAAAACTCGCTGGTGCGCAACCGCGCCGTCGCCATTCTTGCCGCCAACGCCCGCTGGGACGCCGAAAACCGATACGACGCGCTGATGGACGAGCTCCTTGCCCATGTGACGGACGAAAAGCCCATCACGGCGCGGCAGTGCATCAAAGCGCTGCCCGAGATCGCGGCGGCAAAACCGCGCCTGATCCCCAAAATTCGGACAGCGCTGGAGAGCGCCGACCTCACCGGCTATCGGGACAGTATGCAGCCGCTGATCCTCAAGGATATTGTGAGCGCTCTGCGGCAGCTTTCGGCGCCGGACAGATGAACAGGCGCGATGTCGGTGAATCCCGCGCACAGCGCCTGTAAGAAGGTCGGATTTCAGATATGGAGGAGCGACCATGGAGCTTATCAGACTTACCAAGGAAAACCTTGCCCGGGAGCACATCTGCTGCGCCATCTCCAATGAGAAGGACCCGCAGGTATCGTCCAAGAAGGCGTGGCTCAGCGACCGGCTGGACGACGGTCTGGTCTTTCTGAAGGGCGACGTCCGGGGGAAGTGCTTTATCGAGTACCTCCCGGCGGAAAAAGCCTGGGCGCCCATCCGCGCGGAGGGCTATATGTACATCGACTGCCTGTGGGTGTCGGGGCAGTTCAAGGGTCACGGATACTCGAATCTTCTGCTGGACGAATGCATACGGGACAGCCGGGCAAGGGGGAAAAAGGGGCTTGTTATCCTGTCGTCCCAAAAGAAGCTGGGCTTCCTCGCCGACCCCAAATATCTCAGGCACAAGGGCTTCGAGGCGGTGGATTCCGCGCCGCCCTATTTTGAGCTGCTGGCGCTGCCCTTTGACGCGGAGGCGGAGCAGCCCTCCTTCCGCCCGCAGGTCAAAGAGACGCGACACCCGGAAATGCCCGCGGGATTCACGCTCTACTACACCAGTCAATGCCCGTTCACGGCAAAGTACGTCCCGCTTTTGGAGCAGGCGGCCAAGGCGAGGAACGCGCCGCTTCAGGCGACCCACATAGAGACCGCGGAGCAGGCGCAGCGCGCGCCCTCGCCCTTCACCACCTTCGCGCTCTACTGCAACGGCGCTTTTCTGACCCACGAGATACAGTCGGAAAAGAAATTTGAGAAGCTGATGGACGAGCTGGGCATATAGCCTCGGGAGAGTGCGGGGGGAAGCTATGAAGGAAGAACGTCTTTATATTGATAATATCCCCGCCGTTGTCTACGGCGGGGAGGCTGACAGAGCTTATCTGTTCGTCCACGGCCAGTGCGGCCGCAAGGAGGAGGGCGCGGCCTTCGCGGAGATCGCCTGTGCGAAGGGCTGTCAGGTGCTGGCTATCGACCTGCCCGGGCACGGCGAGCGCGCGGGCGGGCGGGACGGCTTCGACCCATGGACGGCGGCGCCGGAGCTGCTCCGGGTGTTCGCCCTCATGCAGCGGCGCTGGGGCGATATCAGCCTGCGCGCCAACAGCATCGGGGCGCATTTTTCCATGCTGGCGCTGAGCGGCGAGCCGCTTCGGAAGGCGCTCTTCGTCTCCCCCATCGTGGATATGCCGCGCCTCATCGCCGACATGCTGCGTTGGGCCGGGGCGAGCGAGGAGCAGCTGCGCGAGCGGGGCGAGATCTCCACGGATTTCGGGCAGACCCTGTCGTGGAGCTATCTGAGCTGGGAGCGGCAGCACCCCGTCACAGGCTGGGGTTGCCCCACGGCCATCCTGTACGCCGGGCGCGACAACATGACCGGCCGCGAGACCGTGGAGCGCTTCGCCGCCTCCTGCCGCGCGGAGCTGACCGTCGCGGAGGACGGCGAGCACTGGTTCCACACCCCGGAGCAGCTTGCGGCGCTGCGGGCGTGGGAGCGGGAGAGGGTCTGAACCGGAGAGACGCTTCCGGCCTTTGAGGCCTGCGCGGTTCAGCCGTCGCCGTCCAGCAGCTGCCTGAGCGTGGTGCTGAGGGCCGTGTCCAGAGCCTGCTGGAGGCCGACATACACCCTGCGGACCGGGCAGGTCTCCGTGACGAAGCGGTTGCAGAAGGCGTCGTCCTCCACGCAGCGGTTTACCTCCAGCTTCTCGCCCACGGCGCGCAGAATATCGGCAAGGCTTATCTCCTCCGGCTTTTTTGCCAGAGTATAGCCGCCGGAGACGCCGGGGTACGGCGTGACGAGACCCGCGTTTTTCAGAAGCTGTAGGTTCCGCTTGCAGGTGTTCACCGGGACGCTCATCGCCTTTGATATCTCGGCGGCGTTCGCCCGGCGCTCGGCGAGCGAAAGAAACAGCATGGCCCGGATCGCGTAATCGGATGAAATGTTCAGCTGCATAAATCAGCGCTCCTATCTGTCGTGTGCCGGGTTTTCGCGGCGCGTGATGAGTGGCCGCCAAACCAAAGCACATATATCCGTGATTTTGTTTGGATTATAGCACGCGGCGGCCGCATATTCAATACGCCGCCCGTCGCCGCGGCAGATTATTCCGCGGAATGTCCGAATACCGCGCGGAAAGCCCCCGTGCGGCCGGCACGGGCTGACAAAGCCTGTCAGAGAAGTCGCTGCCGGCTTCTCTGACAGGCTTTTTGTACGCGCCCCCGGCTCAGGTCGCCCTGTCGAGTATCTCGCGCCGGAGCTTTTTGGTCAGCTTCCCGAAGACGAGGGCATAGCTGTCGTCGATGAGCTTTTCAAGCAGCTCCTCCGGCAGCGCGCCGCCGAGATCCACGGATATCCAGCTGCGCTTGTCGGAGTAAAAGCCGGGCATGACCTCGGCGTACTCCGCGCGAAGCAGCTCGGAAAAGCGCGGGTCGCACTTGAGATTTATCAGGTCCTTCCCGGCATACTCCGGGGCGTATTTCTCCGAGGGGTGAAGGGTGGCCGCGAACATTCTGCCGCCCACGATATAGCGCTGCCAGCCCCACTCGACCTTATAGTCGCTGACGGCGCCGGTCTTTGCCAACAAATATGCTTCCAGCCGCGGATAGTTCATCTGCGCTCCTCTCTGTCGTGCCTGTCGTCGTTTTCGTTTTCTAAGCTTTCTTGACCGCCCTCAGCTCGATGTAGCCCCGCTCTCCGCGCGGCTCGAGCTGGATGCGGGGGTTCTCGTCGTCCCAGCGGCAGCCGCCGGATGTAGTCCGCCGGGGCGAGGCCGGTCAGCTCCTTGAAGATGCGCGCGGCGTACCACGGGGAAAAGCGCGCGGTCTCCGCCAGCTCCGCGAGGCTGATGCTCTCGCCGAGACGCCGCTTGCGCAGTTTTCAAACGGCGCGGACGCGCTCACATCTCCCGGTCGAATTTGCAGCGGTAATATGTCGATATGCCGACGACGGAGAGATAGGCGAACACCAGCAGCAGCACGACGTACACGGGGGTATCCTCCATCAGGCCGAGGGACACGGCCAGCGCGCCGAAGATATAGATCATTGCGTCGTAGGCCTTGCCCTTGGCGCGGTTGGCGATCTCGATGTTCCGCTCGTCGTTTTTCTCTATGTCCATCTGTTTTCGGATATCGGGCGCGTTCTTCATCGCCCGCCCGCCTATCATCTCGCCCAGCCCGTGGCCGAACGCGCCGCAGCCGAGACCTATGCAGACATAGGGCAGCGTGGCCATAAGCCCCGTCCCCTGCGCCGGCGCCCTCAAGAGGCACAGCCCGGCGACCAGCAGGGCGAGCCCGGCGGCGGTCAGCGTAAACATGGCTCCTTTTTTCATGCTTTATCCTCCTCATAAATGAAAATATCTTCGATGGACATATCGAAATACCGCGCAAGCTTGAAGGCCAGCAGAATGGAGGGATTGTAGCGCCCGTTCTCGAGCGAGCCGATGGTCTGCCGCGACACCTCGAGCGCCGCCGCCAGCTCCTCCTGCCGGACGCCCTGCTGCTTGCGTATTTCTTCCAGCCTGTTTTTCATGTTCATCCTCCCGCAAACGGAAAGTTTGCTTTCCATTTGCAGTATGCCGCGCCCGCGTGAAAATGTCAAGCACGCTTTCCATATTTTTTCGCGCCGCGCGTAAGCGCGCAAAAAAGCCCGCTGTTCGGCGGGCTTTCAGGGCTTTTACGCGAGATTGAATATTTTTATCAGGAACAGCCAGCTCAGGCCGTAATAGGTCACGACGGCCACAAGGTCGTTGAGCGTTGTTATCAGAGGGCCGGAGGCGACGGCGGGGTCTATCCTCAGGCGCTTGAAGGCCAGCGGGACAAGCGTGCCCACCGCGCTGGAGGCGAGCATCGCTATGAGCAGCGACAGGCCGATGCAGCCGGACATGGCAAAGGAGAAAAACAGGCTCTTGCCGTGCGTGAGGAAGATATACAGACCTATCAGCGCCATGGAGACAGCGCCGAGTATCACGCCGTTATACAGCCCGACGCGCACCTCCTTGCCGACGAGGCCGCGCTTCTGCTTCGGCGTCAGCCCCTCGGAGGTGAGCACCCGTATCGTCACGGCCAGAGACTGTGTGCCGACGTTGCCCGCCATATCCAGTATCAGGGACTGGAAAAAGATGATTATCGTGAGCTTGGATATGACCTGCTCGAACGAGCCCACCACGCTCGACACGACGAGGCCGAGACCGAGCAGTATCATCAGCCAGGGCAGGCGCTTTTTCACGCTCAGCGCCGCCGGCTCCTCCAGATCCTCCTCCGCGGTAAGACCGGCGAGCTTGGCGTAGTCCTCGCCCATGGCGTCGTCCGCGGCCTCGAGTATGCTCTGCGCGGTGATGACGCCCAGCAGCCTGTTGTTGTTGTCCAGCACAGGCACGGAGCTCTCCGAATAGTCCTTCAGCTTTTCAAGGCAGTCGTCTGTGGACTCCTGCCCGTAGACATAGGGGAAGGAGCTTATCACCAGCTCCTCCAGCGGGTCGCCCTGCCGCGCGGTGATGAGATCCTTGAGGTCTATCGCGCCGAAGAAGGTCCCCTCGCCGTCCACGACGAAGAGGGTCGCAATGTTGTCGTTTTTCGCGGCCTGCTCTATAAGGGAGCTCATGGCCTCCTTGACCGAGAGGCTGTCTTTTATGACGATATAGTTGGCCGTCATGCGGCTGCCTATCTCGTCGTCCGTGAAGGACGCGGTCAGCGCGATGCTGTTTCTGGCCTCGTCGTCGAGCAGGTCCATGATCACGGCCCGCTTCTCGCGGCTCAGCTCGCGCAGCACCTTGACGGCGGAATCCGTCTCCATGGCGGAGATGATGGACGGGATCTTCTTGATGTCCATCTCGTCGAGATAGCGGCCGGCCTCGTCCTCGTCGGTATATTCGAGGATGGCCGAGAGCATCCCGGCGTCGAGTACGCGGTAGAGCTTTTTTCTGTCCTTCGGGCCGAGCTTGTCGAGCACGCCCGCGATATCGTTCTCGTGGTAGTCCTCGAGCATGTTCTTCATCACTGGCGGAGCCGCGTTGCCCCGGATTATGGCGATGATCTCGTGCTCGTAATCCGGTCTGAGCGCCTCGGCGTGTCCGTCCTCCGGCTGCACAACGCCCAGCGGCTGTGTATCAAGTCTGTCTTTTTTCATCTTTCTACCCTCCTTTTTTTGATCCCGCAGGCGGAAGACCCGCGGTAACCGTTGGCGGTCCAGGAGAGAAGCACAAAAAAGATGCTCTGAACGAAGTCAGAGCATCGGCAGAAAAGTCGGCAGCAGTCGAAGCATGGCCGTGATCCGTTCCATACCTGTCCTATCTGCGGCGGCAATCCGAACGTGAAGCGCGGATACGGCGCCATTGATTCTTCTGTCTTTGCCCGCTTCGTCCGTGACTGTCACCCGCTTCCACGTCGCTCACCTCACTTGTTTTTTTTGATATCCGGCCGGCTGTCGTACCACCGACCGCCTCTTAATTATAACATCCGCCGCGGCCGAATTCAAGGCGAAAATCGACATTCCGCCCGCTTTCTGCCGAAAAAACAAACCTGCCGTTTTGAGAGGCGAGGACGAAGAAGCTCTCCCGGAACGGGTCGCGGACGCGGCGCCGGGGAAGGCTTCTTCGCTTCGCTCAAAACGACAGGCAATCAGGTTTTTTGCGGTCTGCGACGGAGGCTCAGATCCTGCGGTCTCTCACCTGCGCGTCGTAATGCTTGTTGAGGAAGGGTCGAATCACATAGTAGATGAGCTTGTTCTCGCCGTTGAACATATACAGGGCGAAGGTGGCGACGAAGGCGATAAAGCCTATCATCAGCAGCTTGCCGAGAGCCTTGAACATAAATTTCAGGAATTTTTTCATATAGCTTCCGCCTTTCTCAGTATGCGTCGGAGTCGTCGAAATCGACCAGCGTGGCGTCGAGCGGCTTCTCGTTGAGGACGATGGACATATAGTACGTCACGAACTTTCTCATGTCGCGGCGGGAGATGGTGCGGCTGTCCTCAAGGTCGTGCTCGATGAAGATGAAGTGGAAGCCGAGGTCGCGCGCCTGCTCCTCCATCATCGCGTGGACGCCGTTCATGCCCTTGCAGGCCACGTTGTCGTTGAAGAGAACCATGTCGCAGTTGAAGTTCTTTGCCCACTCCCAGATGGCGTTGACATTCTCCCAGCCGCCGACGGCGTGGTGGCGCATGACGGCCTTCTCCGAGAACTCGCCCAGATCCTTGATGGCCTGTTCGGGGTCGTCGGTGCTTACCATGTTGTGACCCATGGTGGAGTCCATGTTCAGCACTATGTTGATGCCCCAGCAGTTCTGCGTCCAGGTGGGGAAGTCGGTATAGTACACGGCTGAGGGCCCCCACAGGAAGGCGCGGTGGCGCGTCTTGCCGGGGTACGGATCGTACTTCTCGTCGTAGGCCTTGCGCATGATCTTGATGACCTTGCGGTCGGTCACGGTGAAGCGGTCCTCCTGGCCGTTGACGGAGGCCCAGGAATAGAGCCGGTACAGCGTCTCGGCGATGCCGACGAGCGCGGAATACGGGGTCTTGAGGTAATCCCACTTCTCAAGCTCGATGGTGTTCTGCTCGTTCATGTGCTTTGCTCTGGCAAAGAGGGCGTTCCAGTCGTACTTGACGCCGTATTCCTTCTCGATGAAGGCGATGGCGTCCTTCAGCTCCTGCGTGGAATAGGGGTGCGCGCCCGGCTCGTTGTGGATCATGGCCATGGTGACGGGCAGGTCGGGCAGACCGAGCCTGCGGCGCTGGAACATCGAGGTGGATTCCGACGCGTTGCAGGGCATGTTGGTGGTCAGGAAGGCGCGGCCTATCAGGGGGAAGGCGTCGTCTATGGCGACGCCGGTCTCGGCGGCGCAGCGGGAGCAGACGTCGGCGGGCAGACCGTAGGATTCGGCCACGTCTATGTAATAGGGGTCAAGGTGCTGATCGACGTCGCAGACGATGAACTCGGGCAGGGTCTGCAGCGGGACGGGAACCAGCTCTTTAAAGCCGGTCAGGAAGAGCGGGGGCAGGACCTCGTCCATGGGGATGATATAGTCAGTGAGCGGGCCGCCGCCGAAGCGCCTGTCGTTCGCGAGGACGACGGCTATCTTCCCGGTGAGGCTCTCCACGATGGCGTGCATGTTCAGGTGCGCCACGCGCAGCGCGTAGCCGCGGTAGCCCTCGAACAGGCGGTCGATGAACATGAAGGTGCCCAGATACGAGCCCATCCAGCGGTATTCCCAGAAGCCCTTCAAAATGTTGACCGGGGACTTGCCGACCATGAGCGCCATCGCGCCGAGGTTTGCAAGCCACTGGGTATAATCGTAGAAGGTGTCCTTCACGCCGCGCCACTCGCGCCATTTGGCGACGCCGGTCTTGTCGTAGTAGCGGGAGCGGAGGCCGCCCGTGCCGTGCTCGGCCTGCCACAGCGGGTCAAAGCGCTCAAGCTTTTTGTCGATGGAAGCAATCACTTTATCGGTTATTTTCATTTCACTTGCCTCCCTGTATGTTCTTGATCTCAAGCGACTCGATGAACGCCTGGAACCTTGTGCGGAGCTGGCCGACGGCGCCGAGCGTGTATTCCTTCTCTATGGTGCAGCAGGGTATGTCCATCTCGTTTATGAAGATGTAGGAGGCGAGAACCTTTTCATAGCTCCAGAACTCGCAGAACTTCATATTCTCGTAGATAACTCCGTCCGCAGAGAACTCCTCTACCAGGCGCTTGACCTCGCTGTGGCGCTGGTCGATCTTCTCGCCGTCCATAAAGCGGGCGCACTGCGTCCAATAGAGGTAATGGCGGCAGATGGCGTCGAACGCGCTCTCGCCGGGGAGTATCTCTATCTGCTCGCGGCCGGGGAAGCTGCCGAAGCAGTACCTGTCGGCCACGACCATCGCGCCGCAGGTCTCAATGAGCTTGGTAAAGTCCGGGTCGTCCACCTCGGAGCCGACCAGCACGACCTTCGCCCTGAAGGGGAACTTCGGCTCGCTCTCGCGGGTCTTGAGCTCCTCGAGCGTCTCCTCCAGATACGGCAGTATCAGATAGTGCGGGCACACCTCGCTGACGAGCTGTATCACATGGAACTCATACCCGGTGATGGGCGGGTTCGGGAGCTTGCGGAAATCGCCTATCTCGGTGATGACGCGGCTGACGGCGTTATGGTCGTCGATGGCCTTGCGCATGGCCTCCTCGGACACGTCCACGCCGAGCTCGTCTCTGAGCTTGTCCACGACCTTCAGCTTGAGCTGAGCCTTGTAGTAGTCCAGGTTGGTCTTGTCGCCCTTCATGGGCGGGTCGATAATGGTGACGAAGAAGCCCTCCTTCTTGACCGGGTGCAGAAGGGTCATGTGCTCCTCCATGCGCTCCATGGCGGCGCAGCCCTCCGCGCCGAACAGGGCGTCGAGATAGTTATAGCCGCCCTCGATGGCGCGCTCGAGGATGGACCTGACATAGGGGCAGTTTCTCGTGGTCATGTAGTAGCTGGCTACGTCGGTGGAGTTGCAGCGGGGCGCGCGCAGGCGGCTGGAAAAGCAGCCGGGCAGATTCATCAGCGCTTCGGGTATATAGAAGCAGTTATACCCCAGCGCATGCTTTCCCTCGCCGACGGCCTTGTTGACCAGCTCGTTCTGAGCGTCCTGAAGCAGGTTCTCGAAGTAGATCAGATGCTTTAGATCTTTCAAGCAATACACCTCTTTAAGTAAATTTCTTGTATGCGTCCGCCGGGACACAGATTCTCAGAAGAATTGCTAAAATGTTATCACATCCGCGGCTTCCAGTCAACGACACTTCTTCACGTTGGTCAAAATCTCTCCCGGTTTTTGCAAATTTTTTTTGCACTTTGCCTGCCCGTCCCGCCGCCGGGGCAAAATTTACCCCCGGTTCATTTTTATTCCAAACTCTGCTATTGCCCTTTTTTGCGAAAGATGGTAAGCTGTAATCAACGCGAGACCCCAAATAAACAAAGGAGCGTGGTTAACATGGTCGAGATTATTATGGGCCTGAAGGGAACCGGCAAAACGAAAAAGCTGGTCGATCTGGTTCGCAGCGCGGTAAACGATGGCAGCGGCAACGTCGTCTGCATTGAAAAAGAACGCAAGCTCACCTTTGACATTCCTTATCAGGCCCGCCTTATAGACGCCGGCACATACGATATCGGCAGTTATGAATTTTTGAAGGGCCTTATTTGCGGCATACACGCCGGCAACTACGACGTGACCCATTTCTTTATAGATAATTTCTACAAGCTGGTAAACGACAAGTCCCTCGACGCCCTGGCCGTCTTCACAGACTGGCTCGCCCGCTTCGCGGAGGCGGAGAACATCAACTTCGTCATCAGCGTCACCGCCGACCCGGCGACCGTCCCCGACAGCATAAAGAAGTTTCTTATTTAATATATTTTATGAGCAGGTGGATCCTCTGATCCTCCTGCTCATAATTTTTCACTCCAGCTCCCGGTACATCGCGGGGGCGGAGGCCTTGTTCGCGCTCTCGCTGAGCTCCGTCACCTCGACCTTCAGCGTTCTCTGGCCGAAGGCCAGCTCTATCACGTCGCCGGCCTTGACCTGATAGCTCGCCTTGACCGGGCGGCCGTTCACCGAGACGCGCTCTCCGTCGCAGGCCTCGTTTGCGACCGTGCGGCGCTTTATCAGGCGCGACACCTTCAGGTATTTGTCAAGTCTCATATTCCCTCCATATGCCGGATGAAAAAACAGCCGCGTAAACGCGGCTGTTTTTTCATCGGTAAGCTTTACTTCGTGACGGCGTCCTTGAGCGCCTTGCCGACCTTGAAGGAAGCGACGCGGGACGCGGGGATCTGTATCTCTTCCTTGGTCTTGGGATTGCGGCCGACGCGCGCGTTGCGCTCCTTGACCTCAAACGCACCAAAGCCGACCAGCTGTACCTTATCGCCCGCGGCAAGCGCGGCGGTTATGGAATCAAAAGCGGCGTTTATGGCCTTCTCGCTGTCCTTCTTGGACAGGCCGGCCTGCTCGGCAACTGCAGTTACGAGTTCTGCTTTATTCATGTGTATTCCTCCTAAAAATGCGGCACAATGCCATTGTTATGGTGAGTCTGCCCCGAAATCGGCTTTTTACTCACCTGTTCTTATCCTGCGGCTTTCTGTCAGCCTTGATATGACGCAGTAAATCTACCATATTCCGGCGTATTTATCAAGTGTTTTTTCCCCGGGCGGCTGATTTTCCCCGGTTTTTTCGGTTTTTCAATGCATACGGAGGAGCCCTGCCAGCTTCGCCCCGCCGGGGATGAGCGCCATGTCCTCGCGGGTGACGGCGCGTGTCGAAACGACGGAGATCAGGTATACCGCTACCGCCGCCGCTATCGCCGCCGCCATGCACAGCAGCATGTGCAGCCTGTCGCCCGCGCCGATGAACCGCTCGCACAGGCCGTACACCGCCCTGGCGCAGACGCCCATCACCGCGCTGCACAGCAGCGGCCGCGCAAAGGTCGCGCCGAGGCGCGGCGTCCGTTTCAGCGCGCGGCGAATGAAGACGAAGTTCATCACGCACATGACGAGGTAGCTCGCGAGCGTGCCTATGGGCGCGCCGTATATGTTTATCCCGGGCTCTGCCACCAGAAACCAGTTGACGCCGATCTTCACAAGCCCGCCGGTTATCATCGAGTACATCGGCAGCCGCTCCATGCCAGAGGCCTGAAGGACGGCGTTCTCCATGAGCACTATGCACACGAAGACGGAGGCGACGCCCATCACACCGAGCAGTCCGGAGCCCGCGGCGTTGCTGTTGGGATAGAGCACGTTCATTATCGGATAGGCCAGCACCGCAAGGCCAATGCCCATCGGGAGCGAGAGCACGGCGGAGATGCGCATGGAGTCCTCGGAGATCCTCGCGCCCCGCTCGCCGTCCCCCTTCGCTATCGCCGCGGATATCGCGGGGACTATGGAGATGGTGAGCGGCGTTATGAAGGCCGCGGGCAGGTTGAAGAGCGTCTGCGCCTTGCCGTATACGCCGTAGAGCACCTTCGCGTTGTAATACGAAAAGCCCGCGGCGGACTGGAGCCTGTTCATGCAGAGCTTGGAATCGACGGAGTTGAGTATCGCCATTATGCAGGCGCCGAGGGCGATGGGCGTACCGATGGCGACGATCCTTTTGACGATGAGCCACGCGGAATCGACCAGCTCGTCGTCCCCTGGGACGTCGGCCGGGGATCTGCCGCCGGTATACGACGCGGAGAGCGCGCCGTAGTTCCTGCGCTTATACACCACCATATACAGCAGCGAGACGAACGAGCCTATGGAGACGCCGAGTATCGCCCCGGCGGAGCCTAAAGGCTTGCCCAGCCCCGCGTCGAGGATGAGCTTTGCGAGCACAAGGCCGGATATGACCTTGAAGAGCACCTCCAGCACCTCGTCCACCGTGGTGGGCAGCATATTGCCGTTGCCCTGACAGTAGCCCCGGTAGGCCGAGACGACGCAGACCATCAGTATGGCGGGGGCCATGGCCCGGATGCTCAGCGAGGCGTCGGGGTTCTCGAGATACTTCTCGGCGAGCCAGTCCGGGAAGAGGAACATTATCAGGAAAAAGACCAGCCCCATTGCGAAAAAGGTCAGCCGCGCGACACGAAACAGCTTCTCCTCCTGCTTTGCGCGGCCGTTCGCGTCCGCCTCGGCCACAAGGCGCGAGAGCGCGACCGGCAGACCCGCCGTCGCGAGCGTGAAGAAGATGAAATATATGTTATACGCGCCCATGAACATGGAGTAGCCTTCATCCCCGAGGATATTGCCGAGGGGTATCTTGTAGATGAAGCCCAGAAGCTTCATGATGATGACGCCTACCGTCAGTATTGCAGCGCCGTGCATGTAGTTTTGTCTCCTGCTCCCGGACATAAGCGCCCTCCCGCGTCAGTTATGATTTTTATACTATACACGCAAAGGCATGAAAATTCAAGGGAATTGAGGTTAACATTGCCCGGCCGCGTCAGCCTGTCAAAGAACCGGCGAATTCAGTAAGCGAAAGCCACAGTTCTCGGTATAAAAGCATGAAAGAAGCGAATATTGATGAAAAAACAAGGGCAATTCCAAGCCCAAGTTGCTAACTTTTTCAGATTCATGGCAGCAT
>JAYFNM010000078.1:0-2870 GCA_034933465.1 Oscillospiraceae bacterium
CGAAATATTCCGTGATGGCCTCCGCGCGGTATTTCACGGCCGCGCAGACCTCGGCGAAGCCGTGCTTTTTCAAAAGCAGGAGTATGTGCTCCATCATCGGCCTGCCGAGCATGGGCGCCATGGGCTTGGGCAGCTCGCCCGTGACGCTCCTCAGCCGCCTGCCCTCGCCGCCCGCCATTATAACAGCCTTCATTTGCCGCCTCCGTAAAAAAAGCCTTATACTACGGCTTATTATTGACCGACAGACGCAAATTATTTGTTGTAATGAGGAATCGGATTTGATATAATAACAAAATGATTGGATACTATGGAAGGAGTTCGGCCATGAAATCAAATAAGAATTTGCAGCGGCTTGCCGAGCCGGGAGTGAGGATGCACCTGTTTTTCCTCGTGGCTTTCGCCGTGGCTACCCTGCTGTTCAAGGTTTATTATCTGGCGGCCGCCGAGGGCGCGGTGATCCTTCTGCTGCTCATCTACACGCTGATAACCCGGCGCAGGAAGGAAAAGCAGCTGGCGGCGTATATAGAGTCCGTGACCTACGACACGGAGAACGCCAAGAACAACACCCTCATGAATTTCCCGTTGCCGATAGCGGTCTTCCGGCTGGACGATTCCCGCATAGTCTGGGGCAACGACATGTTCTTTAACATGTGCGGCGCAACGGGGACGCGCTTCGACGCGAGGATAGCGGACATGGTGCCGCAGTTTTCCGGCAAATGGCTGCTCGAGGGCAAGACCCAGTATCCCGCCCTGCTCGAGCTCAACGGCAGAAAATACAGGCTCCACGGCAACATTATCCGCTCCGAAAAGACGGACGACGAGAGCGCCTTCATGGGTATAACCTACTGGGTGGACGTCACCGATTACGACAACATCCGCCTTGAATACGAGAACTCCCGCCCCGTGCCCGGCGTCGTGGTGATAGACAACCTCGACGAGCTGGTGAAAAACCAGCCCGACCGCGTGAAAAACGACGTGCGCGACGCCGTGGAGGACAAGCTGCACCAGTGGTGCGACAAGTACCACGGCATCCTCCGCCGCTTCGACCGCGACAGATACATCGTCATCTTCGAAAAGCGCGACGTCGAGAAGATGAAGCAGAGCAAGTTCATGATAACGCAGGAGATGCACAAGGTGGAGGGTCCCTCCGGCATCGACGCCTCCATAAGCATCGGCCTCGGCGAGGACGGGGCGAATCTCGGGGAGGGTCTGCAATTTGCGGATATGGGCGTGGAGCTCGCGCTCTCGCGCGGCGGCGACCAGGCCGTCGTCAAGAACCGGCTGAGCTTTGAGTTCTTCGGCGGGCGCGGCTTCGAGGTCGAAAAGCGCACCAAGGTCAAATCCCGGGTCATGGCGAACACCTTCTCCGAGCTCGTGCGGGATTCCTCGCGCGTGCTGGTCATGGGACACCGCTTTGCCGACCCAGACGCCGTGGGCGCGGCCGTCGGCGTGTGCTGCCTCGCGCGAAAGTGCGGGGTGAAGGCCAACATCGTCATCGACCTGAGAAATAACGCCGCCAGGCTCCTGATAGACAGAATGCGCAGGGAGCCGGAATATAAGGAGGTCTTTATCACTCCGCAGGAGGCCGCCGCCCGCGCCGACGGGCGCACGCTGCTCGTCGTCGTGGACACCAACCGCCCCGAGCAGGTAGAGGCGCCCGACCTGCTGACCGCCTGCAACCGCGTGGCCGTCATCGACCACCACCGCGTCGCGGCGACCTATATCCACAACGCCGCCCTCGGCTTTATCGAGCCCTACGCCTCCTCCGTGTCCGAGCTTATGACGGAGGTCCTGCAGGAGGTCGCCGACCAGGCGGACATCCTCCGCTGCGAGGCCGAGGCGCTGCTCGCGGGCATCGTGCTCGACACCAAGAGCTTTTCCATCCGCACCGGCGAGCGCACTTTCGACGCGGCGGCGTATCTCCGCCGGGCGGGCGCGGACACCGCGGAGGTCAAGAAGCTCTTCCAGACCGACATGGACGACACCGTCGCGAGATACAAGATAATGCAGAGCGCGGAGCTGTATAAGAAGGTGGCCATCGCCGCGCCGGAGGAGCCGCAGGATCGCATTGTCGCGGCGCAGGCGGCGGACGAGCTGCTGAACATCTCGGGCGTGGACGCGTCCATTGTCATCGCGCCCGACGGGCGCGGCGGCGCCTTCGCCTCCGCGAGGTCGATAGGCGAGCTGAACGTCCAGCTCATCATGGAGAAGCTTGGCGGCGGCGGCAACCGCAGCGCGGCGGCGGTGCAGTTTTCCGAGATAAGCCTGCCGGACGCCGTGAAGAAGGTATACGCGGCCATTGACGAATATTTGGGATAAAAAAGCAAAGGAGCAGAATGATATGAAGGTTATTTTCAATGTAGACGTAAAGGGACAGGGCAAGAAGGGCGAGATGAAGGAGGTGTCCGACGGCTTCGGCAGAAACTACCTCCTGCCCAGAAACCTGGCCACAGAGGCCACCGCGGACAATCTCAACGCCCTCAAGCTCAGGGAAAAGGCCAAGGCCGCGCAGATAGCCAAGGAGAAGGCGCAGGCCGAGGAGAACGCGAAGAGGCTCGGCGCGGTGCAGGTGACGATAAAGGCCAAGGCCGGCGCCGGCGGAAAGCTCTTCGGCGCGGTCACCTCTCAGGAGATCAGCCGCGCGCTCAAGGAGCAGTTCGAGATAGACATAGAGAAGAACAAGATCGTGCAGGCCGACCCCATCAAGACCTTCGGCAGCTTCACGATAAAGGCCAAGCTCGGTTACGAGATAAGCGGGAGCATCAACGTGCTGGTGGTCGAGGACAAATGACCGGGCCGCGCGTCCGGAAAAGGGAGGGTAAGCGCAATGGATGAGCTTCTGGGCAAAAAGACGCCGTACTCCGCCCCGG
>JAYFNM010000079.1:0-4086 GCA_034933465.1 Oscillospiraceae bacterium
GGATGGCGAGCAGCGCCCAGCTGTTCATCCCCTCGAACATGCGCTGCGTCACGGTCACAAGGCTGCCGCCGTCAAGCAGCAGGATGCCGCCCATGGCCGACAGGCCGAGGGAGATGCCGATAGGGACGCCGAAGAGCATCATAACGGCGAAGCTGATAAGAAGCCATGCGATCATTTGGCAGTTTCCTCCATTTCCTCAGGCTTTTCCGTGACGGTCACGAGCAGGTGGACAAGAGCCGCTATGATGCACAGCACCCCGGCGACCGGGAATACGGCATAGACCTGACCCATTTTGAACTGCGGCATGGTGGACACCGCCTGCACGGCCTTCTGCGAGAGCAGCGAGCCGCTGGCCGTCATGATGCCGTAGAAGAGGATGAGCGAGACGTCCACGATGATCTTTGTGAGCTTTGAGCCCCACATGAATCTGCCCATCAGGCTGTCGATCAGCTCGACGCGCAGGTTCGTCCCCTGCGCGGCTATGCCCGCCGCGCCTATGAGCAGCGCCCAGACGTTCGCGTACTGGCTGAACTCCATGTACCACTTGAAGCCGCCGACGGCGGGGATTGCGCGGAGGATGACGTTGATGACGAGCACGAAAAACATCGCGGCTATGAGCAGGCTCGCGATAAAAGTGGCGCCGAGGTCTATCCACTTTTGGATTTTCTTCAGCATAGGCATGATTTCTCCAATCTCCTGTTATCCTTATTTTCTTACCGGCGCTGGAAAAAAGCGGGAACTTGTCTCAGAACATCCTACATAGTATGCTGAATTTATCACGAGCCGGGAGATATGTAAATTGGGATAAGCGACAAGATTATTTTTGAAAAAGCAACATTTTCAACAAAAAATCGCCCCTATTTAGACGGTATTTACACATTTTGAAACTATCTTAACGCGCATTTAACGCGACGCGCGAAAAAACCGCCCCCCTGAAGCAAGGCTTCAAAGGGGCGGCGACTGTCATAAGCGAATATCGGCCGGCAAGCCCCGGCTCAGGTGGCGTAGCCCATGAGCTTCGGCAGCCAGGTCACAAAGCCTGGGAAGAACGCCACGGTGAAGGTGAAGATGAGCAGGCCTATCATCCACGGTATCATGGCCTTCGCAAGCTTCAGCATGGGCATGTCCAGAATGCGGGCGGTGATAAAGGTCGTCATGCCGTAGGGCGGCGTGAGCGCGCCGAGCGTGAGAGCCACAAGCTGCAATATGCCGTAGTGGACGAGGCTGATATCAAAGGCCTCCAGAAGACCGAGCAGCATCGGCGTCACGATGACCGTGATGACCGCGCCGTCCATGAGCATACCGAGGAATACGATGAGCAGGACGATGAGCAGCAGGAAGACGCTGCGGCTGCTCACGTTCGCGACGATGAGGCCGACCAGCTCCTGCGGGAGCTTCGTCCGGACGATGACCTGCCCGAACATTGTGGCGACTGCGAGCACACCGCCGATAACGGCGACATCCATGGCCGTATCCTTGAATATCGCCCAGAGACGCCTGAGATCGACGAGCCTGTAGACGACGGTGGTGAGCACGGTGCAGTAGACGACGACTATGGCCGCGGCCTCGGTGGCGGTGAACACGCCGCTGTATATGCCGACGAGAAGAATAACGGGAGCCAGAAGGGAGAGAAAGGCCTCTTTAAAGGCCGCCCATACCTCGCGGAGCTTCGGCAGCGGGTCCTTGGCGTAGTGGCGGAGATTAGCGTACACCTGCACCATTACCATCATGACCAGCGCCCAGGCGATACCGGAGCAGAGGCCGGACATGAACATGCCCATTATCGAGGCGCCGGTTATAGAGACGTAAATGACGACGTTGAGGCTCGGCGGGATAAGCGGCGAGAGTATGGCGGAGGCGGCGGTGACGCTGCCGGTGAACTCGTCGTCGTAGCCGTTTTCGCGCATGGCCTTTATCTCAATGGCGCCGAGACCGCCCGCGTCGGCGGTGGAGGTGCCGGACATACCGCCGAACACCATGCTTGAGAAGATGTTGACCATGGCCATGCCACCCGGCATCCAGCCGACGATCTTTCTGGCGAAGTTAAATATCCTCGTGGTTATGCCGCCCTCGTTCATGAGCTTGCCCGTAAAGAGGAACATCGGCAGCGCGAGCAGCGTGAAGCTGTTGAGGGCGTTTATCGTGCCAAGCGAGACGGAGACGAGCTTGAAGCCGCCCCGCGTCATGGCGAGGGTGGCCATGGAAGCGAGCCCCATGGCCGGTATCACGGGCACGCTCAGAAGCATGAGCGCGACCATCAGTATAAAGCAATATATTCCTACCATGTCGCCTCTCCCTTATGCTTCGGTTTTTCCGGCCGTGTGAAGGATGTCCTTTGCGGCGCTCAGAAAGGTGTTGAGCGTCGATATCACGAGCCCGGCAAATATCACGTAGTACAGATAGCATATCTTGACGCCGGTAAAGGCCTCAAAGCTCTGGTTGTTGCCGGCCGCCCTGTTCGCGGCGAGGAGCACGCCGTATGTGATGATGGCGAGGAACGCGCCGAGGAGTATTTTCGTAAAAATAACGTACCAGGTCCGCGGTCTCAGCTTCAGCCTGTCGGTGAAGATGGTGATGACCAGATGCAGACCCCTGTCGGTCGCCGCGGCGAGGCCGTAAAAAACGGTGACCATGAAGGCATAGCGGGCGATCTCGCTCGTCCAGGTGGCCGTTATCGCGAGCAGTCTGAAAATGACCTGTAAAAACAGGCAGAGGGTCGTTACGACAAGGCCGCCGGCGCTTATCGCGGTGGTCGCTTTCGTTATGCCGGCCGTCGTTCTATCCAAGAATTTCAATGAATCAACCTCCGTTTTATCGCGCGCGGCCACGCCGCCCGAAGAGCTGACGGCCCGCACCGGCGCGCCCGGTCTCCCGGACGCGCCGACAGGAATACTTTACATGGGTATCGAGCGCGGGCTCACTTCGCGTAGGACATGACCTCGTCGTAGGTGGCTCCGGTCCAGGTGGTCTCAAAGAGCTCCTTGAGCACGGGCTCCATTATCTCGACTATCTGCGCGCGGACATCGCCGTCGAGCTCGGTGAATTCAAGGCCGGAGTCTATCAGAGCCTGCCTGGCCTTCTCCATGGACTCGTCACGGATGCTGTCGAACTCGGCAAAGCAGGCGTCGAACTCATCCTGGATGACCTGGCGGTACGCCTCGGGGAGGCTGTTCCAGGTGTCGTTGCAGGCGTAGATATTGGTGATGTCCGCCTCATGGTTGGTCTCGGTCAGGTACTTGGTGAGCTCCTGAAGCCCGGTGTCGTAGAACTGCTGGTAGGTGTGGCCGACAGTGTCGATGACGCCGGTCTGCAGGGAGGGGACGACCTCGCCCCAGGGCATGATGTTCACGTTCACGCCGATGGCCTTCCAGAGCTCGACCGCGGCCGGGTTGGAGGAGATTCTCAGCTGCAGGCCGTTGAAGTCCTCAAGGGTCTTGATGGGCTTGGTGGAGATGAGGTTGTGCAGGCCGAGCAGCGTGGCGCAGACCTGATGGGTGTTGTAGTCCTCCTCCATGACCTGGCGGTAGCGGTCGCCGATCTCGGAGTTCCAGACCGCCCAGAAGTGGTCCATGTCCTTCATCCACCAGTAGCCGGTGAGGAAGGCGTAGTCGTTAATGACGACCTTGGCCATGATGCCGGTGTTGAGGAAGTCCAGCTCGCCGTTTTGCATCTGGCTGTACATTTCAGAGTCGTTGCCGAGGGTGCTGTCGGGGAAGAAGTCGATGACGACGTGGCCGTCGGTCTTTTCCTCGATGCTCTTGCAGGCGTCGGCGATGAGCGGGGTGATCAGCGCGCTGCTGGTCATGGTGGAGCCCATCGTCAGGTAGTAGGTCTCCTCGAGGGCGGGGTCTGTAGTGGCCTCGGCCGCGGGAGCTTCCGTCGCGGCTGCGGCGGGGGCGGCTGTCTCACCGCAGGCTGCCATGTAGCCGAAGCACATAATGAGGCAGAGAGCAATAGCGATAAATCTTTCAGTCTGTCGAAAAAGTCCAGTAATGACTGGGCTTTTTCGCGTATATATGGTAAAATATAATAGGGTGATAAAAAATGCTGGAACGAGGGAAAATGGATCGTGGGATTGTCGAGATA
>JAYFNM010000080.1:0-67043 GCA_034933465.1 Oscillospiraceae bacterium
ATCGGGTTCATAGGAGTCTCACCTCTGCCGGGTTCTCCGCCAGCCCCATAGGGAAGTATCATGATCTCTTGTGTCTGTCGTCGCCGCCGCCGGAGGCAATCCGGCTTTCGTTGTATAAGTTTTATCGCTCTCTCCCAAAAGGAAGGTCATCGCGCACCTACAAACAAGGCTTGAGGTTTCCCTCAACACAAGGAACGTACCTGATGAATGTGTATTCAATTTTCAATGTTCGTTCGAGGTTTGGTCCTCTCACCTCTCTACAGCAACTTTTTGCTTCAAAAACCGACATTATTTTTGAAAATATTTTTGATTTTTTTCGGGACGTAGAACTATAGCAAAAAGCCTCCTTACAGAACTCCCTTACAAAAAGCAAAAACGCCTGTCTTATCCACGAAGATAAAACAGGCAAAAAAATAAGCCCGCCGATTTCTCAGCGAGCTTATAGATTGGTATTCAGTTATTTCATGCTATATAGATTTGCAGATTCTTTTTGTGTGCCGTGGCGTAAATCTGGCGTAAATTGGCGTAAGTTTCGGTGTAAGAGCTCTATATAGCACTCTGTAAGCCGATATGTGAATGGTCTTGCAGACTTATTCAGTCCAAAGGTTTCATCGTGGGGAACAGGATGACGTCTCTTATCGAGCTGCAGCCGGTGAGGAGCATCACGCAGCGGTCTATGCCGATGCCGAGGCCGCCGGTGGGGGGCATACCGTATTCGAGGGCGTTGATGAAATCGTCGTCCATCATGCCGGCCTCATCGTCGCCCTTGGCGCGCAGCTCCACCTGTCGCTGGAAGCGCTGCTTCTGGTCGATGGGGTCGTTGAGCTCGGAGAAGGCGTTGCCCATCTCGCTGCAGCAGATGAACAGCTCGAAACGCTCCGTGAGGCGCGCGTCGCCCGGGCTGCGCTTTGCCAGCGGGGAGACGTCCACCGGGTGCATGGTGATAAAGGTGGGCTGGATGAGCTTCTCCTCGACCTTCTGGTCAAAGCACTCGTACAGCGCGCGGCCCCAGGTCTGCTCGACCTTGGACATGTCCACGCCCAGCGCCTTCGCGGCGGCGACCGCCTCCGCGTCGCTGCCGATGGGGAGAAAGTCCACGCCGAGATATTCCTTCACGGACTCCGCCATGGTCATGCGCCGAAAGCCGGGGGCGAGGCTCACCTGCCGGTCGAGCCAGGTCACGTCGTAGCCGCCGAGTATCTCCATCGCGGCGCCGGAGAGCAGCGCCTCGAAGAGATCCATCATGTCGTTGAAATCAGCATAGGACTCGTACAGCTCGACCGTTGTAAACTCCGGGTTGTGCCGCGTGTCCATGCCCTCGTTGCGAAATATGCGCCCAAGCTCGTACACGCGCTCGATGCCGCCGACGATAAGCCGCTTGAGGTTGAGCTCGGTCGCGATGCGCAGGTACATGTCCATATCGAGGGTGTTGTGGTGCGTGATAAAAGGCCGCGCGGTGGCGCCGCCGGATATCGTATTGAGCACCGGCGTCTCGACCTCCATATAGCCGCGCTCGTCGAGGAAGCGGCGCACATAGCTCACGAAGCGGGAGCGGATGACGAAATTACGGCGGCTGTCGTCGTTGACCATCAGATCGACATAGCGCTGGCGGTACTTCAGCTCGGTATTGGTCATGCCGTGGAACTTCTCCGGCAGCGGGCGGAGCGACTTGGACAGCAGCGCCGCGCTCTGCACATGGACGGATATCTCCTCGGTCTTGGTCTTGAACACATAGCCGCTCACGCCGACGATATCGCCGATATCGTACTTGCGGAAGTCCGCAAACTCCTGCTCGCTGACGGCGTCGGAGCGGATATAGAGCTGTATCGTGCCCCTGTCGTCTTTAATATGGCAGAATATGGCTTTCCCCATGCCCCGTTTGGACATCATGCGCCCCGCGACGGAGACTGTTTTGCCATCAAAGGCGGCAAAATCGGCCTTGATCTCGCTCGACCAGGCGCTTCTGGCAAACTTTGTCTGCCGGAACGGGTCTCTCCCCTCCTGCTGCAACGCGGCCAGCTTGTCGCGGCGCACCCGCAGGATCTCGGAGAGCTCCTGCTCCTCGGCGGGTCTGTTGTTGTTCTCTTCGCTCATACTCTACCCCTCAATTACTTTTTTTACTTGTTCTCTACCGAGATTATCTGAAACTTCAGCTCACCCGCGGGCGCGTTGATGACGACGTTGTCGCCGGCTCTGTGGCCTCTGAGCCCCTGACCGACCGGAGAATCGTCGGAGATGCGACCCTCTCTGGGGTTTGCCTCCTGCGAGCCGACTATCTCATAGGTCTCCTCAAAGTTGTCGCCCACGTCGCGTACCTTGACGATGCTGCCAAGGGTGACGGTGTCCTTCGGGGCGTCGGCGTCGATATTATCGACTATCTCGGCGTTCTCTATGAGCACCTTGAGCTCGGCTATCTTGGAATACAGCTTGCCCTGCTCCGTCTTGGCCTCGTCGTATTCGCTGTTCTCGGACAGATCGCCGAAGCTCCTCGCCTCCTTGATAAGCTCCGAGACCTCCTTCTCGCGGACAGTCTCAAGATAATACAGCTCGTCCTGCAGCGCGTCAAGGCGCTCCTTGCTCATTTTAAACCTGCTCGGATTCGGCATAAGGCAGTTCTCCTTTAAAATTTATTGTGCAAAATTGCGGAAAAAATGAAATATATTTGTACTATTATATTGATCGCCCGCCCGTGTGTCAACTCAAAACTCTCAGCGCGGACATGAGCTGCTCGTCGTTGGAGGTGCTCGCGGTGCCGTCCTCGCCGCCGGTCGTGCCCTCGGTCGTGCCCGCCGTGGATTCGTCGCTGTTATACACGATCATATCGGGAACCACGCCGCCTTTTTTGGCTATATCGACGCCGTTCGGCGTGAGGTAGCTCTTTGTTGACAGGCGCAGCGCGCTCCCGTCGTCGAGCGCAATGGTCTCCTGCGTTCTGGTATTGCCGGTCGTCGCCTCGCCGAGCACGGACGCCCAGCCATACTCCTGCAGGACGGCCGCGCAGAGCTCGGCCTCCTTGAAGGTCTGGGAATTGACGAGCACGCACATCGGAAGCTGGACGCACATGCCGTCGGACTCGGTCACGGTCTCGTCGCCGTTTTTATCCACCTCGGAGAAGAGCCGCCCCTTAGGCAGCAGATAGTCGAGCAGCGATGTGAGCTCGCTTGTCAGTCCGCCGGAATTGCCGCGCAGATCGATGACCATGGACACCGCGCCCTGCCCGAGCAGATCCTCTATGGCGTCTATCGCGTCCTGGCCGCTGCCGGCCTCGAAATCGCTTATCTGCACATAGCCGGCGCCCGTCTTCTCAAGCCTGTAGGTGACGGCGCTGTTCGAGACGCTCGTGCAGTCCACCTCAAGGGAATACTGGCCGCCGCTGATCTCAAGGACGAACTTTGCGTTCATCTTCGAGCGGATGAGCGTACGGAAATCGTCCACCGTATACGCGGCGACCTTCTCCCCGTCCACCGCCGTTATCAGCATACCCGCGCCGACGCCGGCCACGGCGGCCGGGGAGCTCTGCTCGACGGATATGACCTGGAAACCGCCGCTCGTCTCATCCTTGAGTATGGACATGCCGATGTCCGAATAGTCGTTTGTGGAGTAGAGCTGATAGGTCTTGTACTCCTCGGCGGACATATAGCTGCTCCATTTGTCGCCGAGGCCGCTTATCATGGCCGCGGCGGCGGAGTCGCCCATGGACTTTCTGTCCGCCTCGTCGATGAATTTTTCCTCGACTATGTCCTTGATCCTGATATAGCGCATGGCCTCGGCATAGTCATCCTTGCCGCCGACGTCTTTGAGCATGGTGGAATATGTGTAGTAATATATTCCGCCTCCCAGCAGGACGCAGAGGATTATAACATATTTCAGCTTGATATGGATGTTGAAAAATGCGGAAAAAAGTCTGCCGACAGACGCCAAAAATCTTTTTAATAAATTACTCACGCTGCTCCTCCTTCAGGGGGCTTCCCCGCTCTGGAAACGCCGACAGGCGCTCAGGCCGGACAAGGCTTTGCCGGACAGTAGTTTTTTTACTGTCCGGCGCCCGGCCGCTCGCTTTATCAGGCCGAATATTCTTAATATCTCTGTCTATACTCCCGCGCTCTCGGAGAAGGTGAGCCCGGTAAAGAACTGCTCCGGATCGATCCGGCTGCCGTTATACCACACCTCAAAGTGACAGTGCGGCCCGGTCGAAAGCCCGGTGCTGCCGACATAGCCTATCGTGTCGCCCTGAGAGACGCTCTGTCCCTCGGACACCGCGATGGAGGACATGTGCCCGTACAGCGTCACATAGCCGTTGCCGTGGTTTATCATAACGCAGTTGCCGTAGCCGCCGTAGACGGTGGCCTTAGTGATCGTGCCGCCGTCGGCAGCCACTATCGTCGCGCCGTAGGCCGCGCCGATGTCAAGGCCGGTGTGAGACTTGGTCTCGCCGGTTATCGGGTGGACGCGCAGTCCGAAGCGGCTGGTGATATACGTGCAGGACGGAACCGGCCATACGAAGGAGCCCGTGCCGCTCACGCTGCCGCCGCCCGAGCCGCCGCCGCCGTTTGCCCCGCCGGCCGCGGCTGCCGCCTCCGCCTCTTTCCGCAGGCGCTCAAGCTCGGCGACCATGTCCGCTATCTGGGAGTTGGCCTCGTCCTCGGCCGCCTGAATGGCGTCGATCTCGGCCTGCTTGTTGTCCATGTCGCCCTCAAGGCTGAGTATCAGCGCGGTGGCCTCCTCGATATCCTTCTCAAGCTCGGCCTGCTCCGCGCGGAGCTCCGCCTGCTTGGCCTCGATATCGGTCTTGGTGGCCTCGTAATCGGCCTTGACCTGCGCGGTGTTTTCTCTTGCCGCCGTGTACTGATCCTCCAGCGCCTTGTCGCTCTCCATTATCTCGCCGACATCGTCCATGGCGGTGAGAAAATCGCCGAGATTGGAGGCTTTGAGAACGACGGTCAGAAAGCCGTAATTGCCGTTTTCCTCCATGGCGCGGACGCGGACGCGGTAGCGCTCGAGCTGTTCGTTCTCAAGACGCTCCGCCTCGTTGAGCTCCTCCGCCTTTTCGGCGATCATCTCGTCGTACATGGCGATCTCGTCGCTGTTGAGCTGCATCTGCTGGAGGGTGTACAAATTGCGCTCATCCATGGCGGCCTTTTGCTCCACAATGGATGCGTGCTGCGCCGCGAGCGCGTCCACGACCGCCTGCTTCTCCTGACGCTGAGCCGTTATTTTATCGCGCTCTGCGGTCAGCGCGTCTACCTCGCTCTGCGACACCGCGTCCGCCGGTACGGGGAGCACCGCGAAGGCCATGACGAGCGACAGCGCGAGCGCCAGAAACCTGTTTCTGTTCTTTTTTTTCATACCTTTTCCCTAACGAACCGCTTTTCAGCAGTTCCAGTAGCTCAGACCGGAAAAATATGCGGCCGGGTCAACATTGGCGCCGTTAATTATCACCTCGAAGTGGCAGTGTGTGCCGGTCGATCTTCCGGTAGAGCCGAGATAGCCAATGGTCTGCCCCTGCTCCACCCTGTCGCCGTAGCTCACGGCCAGGCCGGACATATGCGCATAAAGTGTCTGAGTGTAGTTTCCATGGTCGATGACGACATAGTTGCCGTAGGAACCGTCATACGAGGCCGTTATGACCGTGCCGCCGTCGGCGGCGTTGATGATGTTCCCGTCGTTACCGAAGCCGTCGATATCGATGCCGCTGTGATAGGCCTGCGCGCCCGTGAACGGGTCGGAGCGATAGCCGAAGCGGCTCGTGACGCGCGTGCTGCACGGGACGGGCCAGACGAAGCTGCCCGTGCTCGTGGCGCCGCCGCCGCCGAGAACGTCTCCGGAGGAGCCGCCCGTGCTGCCGCCGGTGGAGCCGCCCGTGCTGCCGCCGGTAGAGCCGCCGGTGGAGCCGCCGCCGTTCGCGGCAGCCTCCTGGCGTTTCTGCTCGTTATACTGCGCTATCATGCTCAGTATCGTGGCCGACGCGGAGGCTTCCGCGGCCTCTGCGGCCTCATATTCCTTGATGGCCTTGTCTATCTCCGTCTGGAGGCTGTCGAGCGTCGCATAGGCCTCTTCGATCTTCTTTTCAAGCTGAGCCTGCTCGGCCTTCAGGGTGTCCTGCTTCTCCTGATAGTCAGCCCTCGCTTCTTCATATTCGGCTTTGATCTGTTCTGTCTCTTCGCGGGCCTCTATGTATTGCTCTTCGAGATCCTTGTCGCTCTGCATTATCTCGCCCATGTCGTCCATGGCGGTGAGCAGCTCGCTGAAGCTGCCGGAGTTTATGATGAGCGCGAGGATGTTGTATCCGCCGCTCTCCTCCATGGCGCGCAAGCGCGAGCGGTAGTGCTGGAGCTGATCGGCCTCCTTGTTTTTGGCCTTCTCCAGCTCGAGCGACTTGTCGGCGATCATCTCGTCGTACATGGCGATCTCTTCCGAGACAAGGTCGAGCTGCTCGTTGGCGAGCCTGTTCTGCACGTCCAGCGCGGCCTTCTGCTCAAGCACGTTCGACTGCTTTTCCTTGAGCGCGTCGATCCTCGCCTGGCACTCCTGAACCTGACCCGAAAGGCTGTCCTTCTGCTTTTGTATCTCGTCTATCTCGCTCTGATTCACGGCGTAGGCCGTGGCCGGAATGACGCTGGCGATAAGGCCGATAAGCATGAGCAAGGACAGCAGTATCGCTATCAATGAGGTAACTTTTTTCCTGTTCATTTGATTCTCCATTTTTCGCATTCTGGGTGTGGGAGGCGGCGCTCAGACCTTCAGATAATTTCTGATGGCGTTTATGCCGCCGAATACGCCCACCATGATACCTGTCCCCACATACAGCACGAACACCGTGAGCGCCACGCTGCTGAACGGAACGACCGTGATGAAGCTCCCTGTCAGCGTGCCCACGAGCTTCCCGGTGAGCAGCTGGTATACGCCCCACTCGGCGAGGAAGGCAAGACAGCCGCCCATGATGCCGAGGGCGAGACCCTCAATGATAAAGGGCAGGCGGATGAAGCTGTTGGTCGCGCCGACCATCTTCATGATGGCTATCTCCTCGCGCCGGCCGAAGGTCGCGAGCTTTATGGTGTTGGACATGATAAATACCGACACAAACACCAGCATCACTATCAGCACGAGGGACACGACGCTCACCACGTTGCGGATGGTGACGAAGGAGTTGGCGTAGTCCAGGTGCGCGTTGACCTTCACGATGCCGGACACGCCCTCGAGGTCGGCCTTGGTCTGCGCCATGAGGGCAATATCGGTCAGATGGATGACGAAGCGGTGCCGGAAAACGGTCTCGTCGATGCCCTCCATCAGCTCCGAATCGTACTTGCTCATGAAGTTGTCCATCGCGTCGTCGCGGGAGACGAACTCCACCGAGCTCACATTGTCTACGGCCTCAAGCGCCGCCCCGATCTTCCTGGCCTCGTTTTCGTCGCTTATGCTCTCATCGACGAAGGCGACGACCTCGTTCTGGTTCTCAAGGTCCTTGATGAGCGCGTCGATATTGACCGACAGCAGGGACACGCTGCCCATGATAATAAGGCAGGCCATAATTACCGTAACCGACGCGAAGGACATGAAGCCGTGCTTGGTGATGCTCCGGAAGCCCTCGCGAATCAGATATCCGCATCTACTCAATCTCATAGCTGTAATACCCATCCATTCCGTCACTGATCACATGGCCGCCGTCGATCGTCACAACGCGCTTTGAAAAAGCGTTGACCAGTTCCTTCTCATGGGTCACGACGAGAATCGTAGTGCCCATCTCGTTTATTTTCTCGAACAAAAGCATAAGCTCAAGGCTGCGCACAGGGTCAAGGTTTCCGGTGGGCTCGTCCGCGACTATCATGCGCGGGCTGTTGACCAGCGCGCGGGCTATCGCCACACGCTGCTGCTCGCCGCCGGACAGCTCGTTCGGCAGCCTCTTTTCGCGCCCTTCAAGCCCTACCAGCTCGAGCACGTACGGAACGCGCTTGCTTATCTCCTTGCCTGAGGCGCCCACGACGCGCATGGCGAAGGCCACGTTGTCGTACACGCTCATATTTTCGATCAGGCGGTAGTCCTGAAAGATGACGCCGAGCGTGCGCCGCATTTTGGGCAGCTTGCGCCGTTTGACGCGGGACATGTCGAAATCGTTGACGGTTATGCTGCCCGACGAGGGGTGTATTTCCCCGGTGATGAGCTTCATAATGGTGGTCTTCCCCGAGCCCGAAGGGCCGACGAGGAAAACGAACTCGCCCTCGTTGATCGTCAGATCCACACTGTCCAGCGCAACCGTCCCGCTGGTCTCATAGACCTTCGTGATATCGTTCATCTGAACCATTTGTTCTTTCCTCCAAAAAACCGGATTGTGCGGTGGGAGTATATCAAAAGCACCTTAATTCTGGCTTAACGCTCAATACCTGGGCGGATTATTCAGCGAATCGAGGTACATTTTTACCATCATCGCGACCTTGAACACTATCGCGTGGTCAAACTCGCGCAGGTCAAGCTCCGTGAGCTTTTTGATCTTTTCAAGCCTGTACACCAGCGTATTGCGGTGGACATACAGCTTTCTCGACGTCTCGGAGACGTTGAGGTTGTTTTCAAAGAACTTGTTTATCGTCTCGAGCGTGTCCTCATCGAGCGTCTCTATGGGGTTTTTCTTGAACACCTCGTTGAGAAACATCTCGCAGAGCGTCGTCGGGAGCTGATAGATGATGCGGCCGAGGCCGAGGGTCTCGTAATTGATGATGGTCTTCTCGCTCTCGAACACGCGGCCGACGTCTATGGCGACCTGCGCCTCCTTATAGCGGTCGGCAAGCTCGCGCAGATGGCGGGCGTTGGTGCTGATGCCTATGACGCACTTGACGCCCAGCTCCTCATGGAGAGCGTTCTCGACGCTGTGCGCCACGCGCTGTATCTCCTCCGGGCAGTTCGACGAGGGCAGCGCCTTCACGACGACAACGTCGTTCTCGTTGATGTTGAGCACGAAGTCCTTCTGGCGGTCCGGGAAGAGGCGCTGTATGATCTCCGTCGCGGCGACGTCGGAATTCTCCGTCTGCCGCACGAGCAGCACGCAGCGCGGCTCGTCGGTCACAAAGTGCAGCTCCTTGGCGCGGACATACACGTCGCCCGGAAGGATATTGTCCGAGATGATGTTCTTTACGAACGCGGCCTTGTTGTGCTTCTCCTCATAGTTGCTCTTGGCCTCGTTGAAGGCGACGGCGGCCACGGCGCAGATGGTTCTGGCCATCTGGTCGTTCCCCTCGACGAACGCGGCGTAATCGAGCTTGGAATTGCTGGACGCGAGCGGCCCGTAGGTCCTGTTGGCGGTCGTCACCGCCTGTCCGGCCGTGTCAAACTCGTACACATGGAAGTCGTCAAGTCTCGAGCCGATCATGGCAAGCTCGCTGCTGGCCACGACAAAACCCTGTTCGTCTACAACGCCTATTGTCCTGTCGATGGCATCCTTCATTTGAATAATCACATTCTGGAAAATTCTGCTGGACATAAAAACGCCTCCTATGTGCCGGGTTTGGACAGCTTTTTCAAGCTTCTATGGCAAAATGCCATAACCCCGCAATTCTCTGCGTATATAATACCTCCATTTTATGTGATTTTCAATAGAAACCGCAATGTTATTTTGTGAACTTTTAAAGTTTTGTGTTCTATCCGCTCAAAAACGCCCGAAATTCCGGAGGAATTTTTGACTAATTTTCCATAATGTACGGGCTGAACACTCTGCACAAATCATCTTTGGTCATTTCTCTGAATCCGCCCGGCCCAAGGCTTTCGTCCAATATCAGCGCGCCTATCGACAGGCGGCGCAGCTCGAGCACCGTCTTCTCGCGCGAGGCGAGCATCCTGCGCACCTGGTGATACTTCCCCTCCATGACCGTAACGACGCATTCGTCCCCGCTCAGCCGCTCGAGCTTCGCCGGCAGACAGCGCGTCCCGTCCCGGAGGACGAGCCCCTTTTGAAAGGCCTTTTCGTCCGATACCGTGACGGCGCCCTCGACCCTTGCATAATAACGTTTTTCCACGCAGGATTTTGGCGAAATCACCCGATGGGCGAAATCCCCGTCGTCCGTGAGCAGCAGCAGGCCGCTGGTGTCCTTGTCGAGCCGGCCGACCGGGAAAAGACCCATGCGGCGCATCTCGGGCGTCAGCAGCTCCATCACCGTCCTCTGCCCGGCGTCCTCCGTCGCGGTGACGCAGCCGCAGGGCTTGTCGAGCATGAAGTAGTGGAAGGGCGAATAGCGCAGGGGCGCGCCGTCGAGCGAGACGGCGTCTCTCCCGGCGTCCACCTTGAGCTCCGGCGAGGAGGCGGTCTGCCCGTTCACCGCGACTCTGCCGCTGCGTATTATCTCCCTGAGCTCTCTCCGCGAGGCCACGCCCATATCGGACAGCAGCCTGTCCAGCCTGAGCAGCGCCATTTTACATCCCTCCCCCGGCACCCTGTTACAGCACGGATGTGATTATAGCATACTTTGTCCGGAATTTGAATAGGCTGAATCGGGTGGTGATAAAATGCTTGAAAAGAAACGCGTCTTTACCAGAAAGCGAGCGCTGCTCCTGCTGTTTATCTGCGCCGCCGTGCTGCTCGCCCTTATCCTGCTGCGCTGGCGCGCAAACGCGCAATATAATGTTTCGACGCTCGAGGGGCGGCAAAAGTTCCTTACCGAGCTCGGCTGGGAGACGGACGCCGCGAGCGAGGAATACAAAAGCGTCGTTATTCCCGACTCTCTGGAGGGAATAATGAAGGAATATAACGAGATGCAGCTCAAACAGGGCTATGATCTCGGCGCGCATCTCGGCGAAAGCTGTGGGCAGTACAGCTATCGCCTGACAAACTACCCCGGAGAGGGCACGGTGCTTGTGACGCTCTATATCCAGGGGCGCACGGTGATCGCCGGCGATATACACACGAGCTCCATAAACGGCTTCATGCACGGCATAAAGCGCGGCGGCGGGTGAAAAGCCCCGCCGCAAAAGCAGGCCTGCCGCAAAACGCGCCCCCTCTCCGTCCGGGGCTTCGTTTTGCGGCAGGCCGCTGTGCTGTCATTTATACAGACTGTTGATGAGCGCGAGCACATACATGTTCAGCGGATAATAGATATAGAAAAACCATTTGAAGCCCCGCCCGCGGCGGCCGTTATACAGCAGCAGCAGCGGCAGCGCGCCGGCCATGCCCCACTGTATGCCGCTGAACATCGTGAGCGCCCGGGTATAGCCCCAGAGATGCAGCGCGCACAGCAGGCAAAGCGCCGCCAGCAGCACGCAGCGCCAGAGCTTTTTCGGGATATAATACCAGGCGACGCCGAGGACTATCAGCCCCAGCGAGTACTCCACCTCGAGCGGCGAGCGGATAAAGGGGTGCAGCGCGGCGCGCAGGGTCAGCACCCCCGCAAACTCCATTTCGAGCAGCCGGTCGATAAGCACGGAGGCGGCCAGTATCAGCAGGAATATCGCCGCGGATGAGGCGGCCTCCCGCTTCTCCCCCGCTTTCATGTGCCTCGCCGTGTCCTCGGCGGAGACGACGAAAAAGATCATCCACGCGAAGGACTGGAAGATATTGCCGAAGGACACGCCCCCGATGAGCGCGGCGGCCGTCTCGTTGGCTATCCCGACGGCGACCGAGGCGAGATACATCCGCCTGAGGAAGCGGCGCTTATCGCGCGTGTAGCGCAGGCTCTCGGCGACACAGTAGAGAAACAGCGGCGCCGCGATGCGCCCCACCAGGCGCAGCGGCAGCATTATACCGGCGACCCCCGGCACATCCGGGCAGAAGGCGCCGATGTGGTCGATGGTCATTATGAGCGCCGCAATGAGCTTGACCGCCGTGGCGTCGAGCCCTCCGAGGCGGGTGGTCTCCCCTCTCAGCTCAGCTTCCATATCCGTCCTCCCGCTCAGTAGGTCTCCTTTTCGGTGACGCAGTTGGTCTTTATCTCGCCCACAAGGCTCTGCAGCGCGTCGATGACGTGCGGACGGATATCCCCGCCGACGAGCACGAGCATGATATCGTCCCCGACGGACAGCTCCCCCTCGTTGAGCCAGACGCGCGCATAGAATATCCCGGGCAGCTTTTTGGCCGCCTCCACCGCCGCAGCGACCCTGGCCGCGTCGTAGCCGAAGAGCATTCCCTCGACCGGGGCGGTGCCGGCGGCGTTCTGCCGCACCTTCGCCTTCGCCGTGCGGCGCACGACGCCGTTGTGGAACAGGAACATCCCGCAGTCCGCCGCGGCGGGGTCGGCCTTGGCCTCTTTTATCCATTCGTCCATGGACGGGGCCTTTTTGCCGATTTTTTTTTCCGGCCTCTCCGCACAATCGGCCGAGCCCGCGGAAAACAGCATGTCCATGCCGTGCCCCGCCGGAGCTATCACCGCCGCCAGATTTTCCTTCGCGGCCTTCTCGCTGCCGGGGAGGTTGATAATAAGCGTTCTGCCGCGTATACCGGCGGCGCTTCTCGACAGGCAGCCGCGCGGCGTTATCCTCATGCTCGCCGCGCGCATGGCCTCGGGTATGCCCCGCGTCTCCCGCTCTACGACGGCGAGCGTCGCCTCGGGCGTGATGTCGCGCGGCGAAAAGCCCGTGCCGCCGGTGGTGAGCACAAGCCCCACCCTCAGCTCGTCCGCGCACTTTATCAGCTCCGCCTTTATCAGCTCCGGCTCGTCCGGCACGAGACCCCTGTATACGACCTCAAATCCGTTCTCCTCGAGCAGGGCGCAGACGGCGGGGCCGCTGGTGTCCTCCCGCTCGCCCCTGTAGCCCTTGTCGCTCACGGTTATCACAGCCGCCGAATATTTCATTGCATTTCCTCCCTGTAAAAATCTCCGTGGACGCCGCCCGTCTTCGAGACGAGGCGGATATCGCTTATCACCATGTCCTTCTGCACGGCCTTGCACATGTCGTACACCGTCAGCGCCGCCGTGCTCACGGCGGTCAGCGCCTCCATTTCGACACCTGTGCGCCCGCCGCAGGAGATGACGGCTTTTATCTCCACCGAGAGCCGCTCCTCGTCGAGACTCAGCTCGAGGTCGATGCCGTCGAGCGGTATCGGGTGCGCCATCGGGATGACGTCCGGCGTGCGCTTTGCGCCCATCACGCCCGCGACCTGCGCCACGGTGAGCACGTCGCCCTTTTTCACGCCGCCGCTCCTTATCAGCTCGAAGGTGTCCCTGTTGACGAGCACCCGCCCCGCGGCGACCGCCGTGCGCACCGTGACCGGCTTTTCGCCCACGTCCACCATCCTTGCGCGACCCTGCCCGTTAAAATGCGTGAAGTCCGCCATCGCTCATCCTCCTATCTGGTTCATGTTCCGCCCGGCGTGGCTGCGCTTGTCGCTGGACAGCTCGCCGTGCCAGGAGGGCTTGGCCATTATGGCCGCCTTGAACCGCCCGACCATGCCCTCATAGTCGAGACCCTTTATCGAGTACTCATCCGACGAGTGCAGGCAGGGCTTGAGCTTTCCGTCCGCCGTGAGGCGGATGCGGTTGCACTCGGTGCAAAAATGCGCGCTCACCGGGCTTATCAGGCCTATGTCCCCCTGCGCGCCGGGGAGCCTGTAGAGCTTCGCCACGCCGCCGTCCGGCGCGTCCGGCCTGAGCTCCGGCAGGCGGTCGAGCACCGCGGTATATGGGATGAAGGCGTCCTTCGTAAAGTCGCCGCTGTCGTACATGGGCATGAGCTCGATAAAGCGCAGATCCACGGGGTATTCGCGCGTCAGCTCCGCGAGCGCGGGTATCTCGCCGTCGTTGAAGCCGCCGATGAGCACGGTGTTTATCTTCACCTTCTCATAGCCCGCGTCCAGCGCCGCCTTTATGCCGCCCAGCGCGTCCTCGAGCCGGCCGCGGCGGGTTATGAAGGCGTATTTATCCTTATTGAGCGTGTCGAGGCTGATGTTCAGGCGGCTCACGCCTGCCTCCCTCAGCGGCACGGCGAGCTCCGGGAGCAGCGTGCCGTTGGTCGTGATGCACAGCTCCTCTATCCCCGGCACCCCGGCGCAGCGGCGGCAGATGGAGACGATGTTTTTCTTCACCAGCGGCTCGCCGCCCGTGATGCGCAGCTTCCGCACGCCGAGCGAGGCCGCGACGCGCACCGCCGTGACCATCTCCTCCTCGGTGAGCATCTGCTCGTGCGCCTTTTTGCACACTCCGTCCTCCGGCATACAGTAGCGGCAGCGGAGATTGCACAGCTCCGTCACCGACATGCGCAGATATGTGATGCTGCGCCCATGGCTGTCTATCATGTCTTATCCTCCAGCGGTTAGTTGTTTTTTTTCTTTTATAATACCCGCAATGCGGCCGCGTGTCCACCCGTTTTTACAGGTCTTCGTCCAGCCGCCTGGTCATGAGCACGGCCGCCCGGCGCGAGCCGTCCTTCAGCCTGTAGGCGTCCGGCAGCGCGGCCACCTCTGAAAAGCCCATTTTGTGGTACAGCGCCGCCGCGCGCGCGTTGCCCTCTATCATCTCCAGCTCAAGCTGCTCCACGCCGCGCCTTCGCGCCGCGGCTATCAGCTCTTCAAGCATCGCCGTGCCTATGCCGAGACCCCAGTACTCCTCCAGCAGGCCTATCATGAGCTCCGCCCTGTGCCTTTTCTTCATCGAGCTCATGAACACTATCTGGCAGTTCCCGGCAATGACGCCGCCCACGGTGCAGACTATCATCAGCGCGTCGTCCGAGGCGAGGTTATTTCGCAGGAAATCGCCCTCGCTCTGCTCCGTATGTTTTATCTCCTCCGGGTAATCAGCAAGGAACTCCGTCTCCCCGGCGGCCTTTTTCAGGTATTCCACCAGCTCGCGGCTGTCCTCCGTTTTCGGCGCGCGCAGCAAGGCCGCTCTCCCGTCCCGGAGCCGTATCTCCTTCCCCGCATATACCATCTTCTCCACCCGCTCTTCTCTTTTTCCTACATTATATATTATCCGCCCGCCGCTTTCAACGCCCGGGTATAAAAATACCCCGCCGAAAGGCGGAGTATTTACAGGATAAATCAAAATTTGGGGTATTCGAACAGCCGCCCCTCGTAGTTGCGAAAGACGTATTTCTCAGCGTCCTCGGAGACGGCATACTGCGTGTTTATCGGGATCTTCCCGCCGCCGCCCGGCGCGTCGATGACGTATCTCGGGATGGCGAAGCCCGTCACCCTGCCCTGCAGCGAGTCGATGATATCGAGGCCGACCCGGATGTCCGTCTTAAAGTGGGCAAGCCCCTCGCCCAGATCGCACTGGTAGAGGTAGTAGGGGCGGACGCGGTTTTTCAGCAGCTTCAGCACGAGCTGCCGCATGGTCTCCGCGTCGTCGTTGACGCCCTTGAGCAGCACGCTCTGATTGCCGAGCGGTATCCCGGCGTCCGCGAGCCGCGCGAGCGCGGCAGACGAGGCCGGCGTAAGCTCGTTCGGGTGGTTGAAATGCGTGTTGAGCCAGAGCGGATGGTATTTTTTCAGCATCGCGGTCAGCTCGTCCGTCACGCGCATGGGCAGCGTCACCGGGACGCGCGAGCCGATGCGGATTATCTCCACATGCTCTATCCGCCGCAGCGACGAGAGGATATATTCCAGCCGCTCGTCGGACAGCGTCAGCGGGTCGCCGCCGGAGACGAGCACGTCGCGAACCTTCGGGTTACCGGCGATGTATTCGACCGCGCGGTCGATCTCGGCCTTGCTTATCGCGTGATCCTCCTCGCCGACGATGCGCCGCCTCGTACAGTGGCGGCAGTACATCGCGCAGCAGCGCGTCACGAGGAACAGCACGCGATCGGGATAGCGGTGGATGAGGTTCGGCACGGGGCTGTACTCGTCCTCGCGCAGGGGGTCGGCGCGCTCGAAGGGGCAGACGTCCAGCTCCTCCGGCGAGGGGACGCACTGGCGGCGTATGGGGTCGTCAGGGTTCGAGCTGTCTATGAGAGATGCGTAATACGGCGATATCGCCATGCGGAATTTTCCCAGGCAGCGCGTTATTCCGGCTTTTTCCTCCTCGGAAACATGGAATATCTCAGCGAGGGTCTCCGCGTCCGTGATGCGATTTTTATACTGCCAGCGCCAGTCGTTCCATCGCTCCGGCTCGTCTGCCGCGTGAAAATATTCCGCGACTTCAGCATTCATCATTTTCCTCCATATTATAGCGCTTAAGCGCCGCATACAGGATGCCGCCCACCAGCTCGTCATAGCCGACGCCGCAGAAGGCCGCGAGCATCGGATAGTCGCTGTAATCGGGCGCAAGTCCCGGCAGAGGGTTTGCCTCGATGAAATAAAGCTTCTCATCCGCCGACAGCCTGAAATCTATCCGCGCGAGGTCGCGGCAGCCGAGGGCGTTGAACACCGTCTCCGCCTCGGACATAAGCTGCGCTGTCAGCTCCGGGCTGAGGCCGGGCGGACACTCGTAGCGTATATAGCTGCGATAGTTTTTCTTCACCTCATAGCCGTACACATGGCGGCCGTCGGGCAGGTCGCCGAAAATGATCTCCATCGGCGCGAACACGCGCAGTCCCTCCCCGTTTCCGAGCAGGCCGACGGTGAACTCGCGCCCCTCGATATACTCCTCCACAAGCACGGGGAAGACCTTTTCCTCGAGACCGGCCAGTATTTTTTCCAGCTCCGCGGCGCTGCCCGCCACGCAGTTCATATGTATGCCCTTGCTCGAGCCCTCGGCGTTCGGCTTGACTATGACGGGGTAATCTATCTCCGGCGGCAGCGCGGCCTCGCGGCGGGCTATCAGCCGCGAGCGCGGCGAGACTATGCCGTAGGTCGTCAGCAGACGCTTGGTGAGATCCTTGTCCAGCGCTATGGACAGCGTGGCGGCGTCGGCCCCGGTAAAGGGGATGCCGGCATACTCGAGCATGGCCGGGGCGAAGGCCTCGCGGCTGCGCCCGCCGCTCCCCTCGGCGATGTTGAAGGCAAAGCCCGCGCCGCTGTCGCGGAGCCTCTGCGGCAGCTCGCGCCCGGCGTCGATAACGCAGGTCTGATAGCCGGCGGCGTTTATGGCGCGCTCCAGCGCCGAAACTGTGCCCGGTTCATCGAACTCGCCCTGGCTCTCGTCGTTTTCATCGTTTTTTATGTTGCACACGATACCGACAAGCGGTCTTTCCGCGCCCTTGTTCACTTTCTGTTTTTCCTCCATGTTGTTTAGTGTCGCGGGAGCATTTATAATAAGAGAGCATCATTTTTCTCTCTGTCATTTCCGCTTCCTTCGCGCTTTTTTCTTAGCGCACAAAGTGATTGACTTTGCTGTGCACGGAAATTATACTGTATTCGGCGGAACATTCAAGTACGCAGAAAAATAAAACCAAGTATAAAAAAAATACCGTAGGGAGGCTCGTCTGATGGGGCAGATGATGAGCTATGAAGAGTTCCTTGAGGAGGTAAAAAAAGGCGGCCTCGCCGAGTGCGGGAGCTGCCCCGTTACCCCGGGGCTGACTCTGTTTCAGGGCAAGTGGACGTCCCATGTGCTGTACGCTCTCTGCGCGCGCAGCCCTATCCGCTTCGGCGAGCTCAGGCGCGTTCTGCCCGGCATCACCAACACCACGCTCACGGCCGTCCTCAAGGAGCTTGAGACCGAGGGCATAGTCCGCCGCAGACAGTTCAACGAGATCCCGCCCCATGTGGAATACTCCTTCACGCAGAAGGGGCGCGACCTGCTGCCCATCTTCTACGCAATGATGAGCTGGGGCGTCAAATACGAAAGTGATTATTACGGCGACAGCGGCATGAAAAAAACCTGACGCCGGACAGGGAGGGCTTTCTACATGAGAAAACGGCTGTGCGGCTTTATTCTGGCTCTGTTTCCGGCGCTCCTCCTCTGCGCCTGCGGCGAGGCGCCGGCCGAGCCGACGAGCGCGCCCGAGACGCCCGCCGCCGAGTTCGTGCTCACTGACGAGAGCGCGGACGAGATACTTGCGCTCGCGGATATCCCGGAGCTCGAATATGTGGACGGCCGCCAAAGCCATGAATACGCCGCCCTGCTGGAGCTGTACGGGAAAAGGCCGGATTGCCGGGTGATCTGGACTTATAAGCTCGGAGGGACGGTGTATCCGAGCGATACGCGCGAGCTTCGGGTGACGGAGCTCGAGGGGCTTGAGGACGCGCTGCGATACCTCCCGGAGCTCAGCTATGTTGACCTCATAGACAGCCCCGCCGTCCTTGAGGATATGGACAGGTTCTCCGCCATTCGGCCGGACATTTTTTATTACTGGTCCTTCGTGCACGACGGCTTCACCATACGCACGGATATCCAGTGCTACTCCACCCTGCGCGACGCGGACTATCACCGCTTCACCTCCGAGGAGCTCTACCCCCTGCTCAAATACTGCAAGAAGCTCAAGGCGCTCGACCTCGGCCACAACGACGTCACCGACCTGACGCTCATAGGCAAGCTCACGGAGCTCGAGGTGCTTATACTCGCCGACAACCCGAATCTCGTCGATACCAGCCCCCTGAAGGAGCTGAGCAACCTGATCTATCTGGAATTCTTTCTCAACGACCAGGTGGAGGATTTCAGCTTTCTCGACAGTCTGCCCAGGCTCCGGGATCTGAACCTCTGCTACTGCTCGAAGCTGGACAGCCTGAGCTTTCTGGAAAACATGCCCGAAATAAGCTTCTGTATGCTGAAATTCTGCGGTGTGTCCGGGGACGAGCTCGACTACTGGCGCGGCCGCTATCCCGAGACGAACTTCGTCACCTATGACGGCAACGTGCATTCCTGCGACAGCGGCTGGCGTGACACCCAGCGCAACCGGCAGATCCGCTATGCCTTTACCAACTGGAGACACGTCACGGATTACCGCCGCTATGACGACGTGGATTTCAACTTCGACGGCTATAACTATTAAATATACGGCACGGACGACAGAGGCCCCGGCTGGCGCACTTTTGAGTGCGCCAGCCGGGGTAAATATTTTTTTGACGCGCTGGGCTATCTGCTCTGGTACTGGCCGGGCAGCTCGACGGTGACGTCGCTCATGGGGAAGCTGGAGCAGGGGTGGATATATCCGAACTCCCTGTCGGCCGCGCGGCGGCCGTCGGTCACGTCGGGGACATAGACCTCGCCCGCGAGCAGCCTTGAGCGGCACCAGCCGCACTCGCCCGAGCGGCAGCGCGACGGCGCGCGGATGCCCGCGCGGTCGAAGGCCGTCAGCAGCGGCTCGTCGGAGGAGGCGGTGATATCGTACTCCCTGTCGTGCTGTATGACCTTCATCTTAAAGCTCTTGCCGCGCAGCCCTTCCGGATAATCCGGCTGGTTCCACGGATCCTTTATCATGCCGAAGAGCTCGCGGCGCAGGTGCTTATGGTCAAGGCCGAGCTTCGCGGTCTCCTTGTCGAGGAAATTATACATGGCCTGCGGGCCGCACATGAACACGCTGACGGGCTGCCCGGCGGCGTATTTCTCTATGAGCTCCGCCGTGATGAAGCCGTGCTCGAAGCCGGGCTTCTCCTCGTCGGAGAGCACGTACGCCACATGCACCTTCCCGCAGGCGGCGCAGAGCTCGTCAAGCTCGCGGCGGTATATGATCTCCTCCTCGCTGCGCGAGCCGTATATGACGGTCAGGTCGAAGTCCTCGTCCCCGTCGCGGATGGCGCGGGCCATGCCCATGAAGGGGGTGATGCCCGAGCCGCCTGCGAGCGCGAGCACCTTTTTCTCGTCGCGCAGGCGCTCGTAATACAGGTGTCCCTGCGGCGCGGAGATATCTATCTGCGCGCCGAGCTCCCAGTCGTCCTGAATGAAGAGGCTCACAAAGCCGTCGTCCTCGACACGCTTTACGGTGATGTTGTATACGCCCTGCCGCGCCTGCCCGGGACTGCCACAGAGCGAGTAGGAGCGGGTGGTCCTCGTCTTGCCCGCGCTGACGGAGACGCTGATATACTGCCCCGCGCGAAACGGCGCGAGCGCCCCGCCGTCCGCGCTCTCGAGCACGACCGTCACGGCGTCCGGCCCGTTGGGCAGCTTTTCCCTTATCCGCACGCTCTGCCGCCTCGGGTGCATGAACGCCGCCTTCTCGTTGGTCTCGAGCGACCTCGGCAGAGGCTTCGTCTCGCATTTTTCTATCTCCTCGCGGCGGGTCTGCGCCAGATTCTTGAACCTGAGCATGTCTATGAATTTCAGAAAATGGACGGAAACAGCCATGTCATTTACCCTCCTCTGCGTTGATCTCCGTCAGTGTGAGCTTGGCGATGGTGTCGCCGCTGAAAATGGCGGAGTTGAAGCCGTCGCCCCGGATGCTGGCCGCGCCGCAGAACTTCAGACCCTTTATCGGGTACTCCTCGCGCATCATGGCCATGCGGGGCATCATATTGTCCCAGTCGCGCAGCTCGTAGCCGTAGGCCGCGCCCTGGGGGACGCTCGCGTAGTGGCAGAAGGTCCACGGGGTCGCGATCTCTATCTCCTCGATGTAGGGCTTTATCGTGACGCCGGTCTTCTCCTCGAACAAGGCTATCATGCCTTCGGCGTAGTCGGTCTTGGTCTTCACATAGTCCTTCGCCTCCACCCTGCTCCAGCAGTCCTCCATAAAGGTCGTCGTGAGAGAGAAGATGCACGTCCCCTCGGGAGGGGTCTTGGGGTTAACGACGTTATAGCAGAGCGCTATATTGTACCTGTTGGTCTCGAGCGTCTTAAGCGTCTCGTACTCCCTCGCGGAATCGGCCGACTGCGGCAGGAAATAGCTGTAATCCCTGAGACCCTGCTCCTGCGCGCTCTTGTTGAGCCCCAAATACACGACGAACATGCGCGCGGAGAAGCGGCGGTAGCCCGCGAGCTTCCGCTCCCGGTCCGGTACAAGGCGCTCCGGCACCATGCTGCCGTAGACCATGGTGGGGTTGGCGTTGCAGACGATGAACCGGGCGTCCACGACGCCGGAGCTGGTGCGCACGCCGCTGACATGATCCCTGTCGTCGAAGAGTATCTCCTCCGCTCTGCAATTGAGCCACGCCGTGCCGCCCATGGCGCGAAAGCGCTCGAGCAGGCCGGTGGCGAGCTGGTTTGAGGTGTGCTCGGGTATCCACACGCCGTGGTTTACGTACAGGCAGACCATGTTCACATACTGCATGAAGCTCAAATGTATTCTTCTTTGATAGCCTCCGGCTCCACGATATCCATGTCGGTTCCAAACTGGAACAGCCAGCCCCAGAAGGTTGGAGCGATGCGCACCGGCACGGTGGCCTCTATGGTGTGATCGCCCACGCGGGTCATCTTCGTGTCTTCTCCGAATTTGTCCAGCACGGGCCTGATCAGCTTATCCGCGAAGCGAAGGGTGACGGTCTCCAGCTGGCCGTTAAACATTTTGAAGGCTTCCTCTGTGTATCGAGCTACTTTCCTGCGTAGGGAACGGGCCGTCTCCGAAATCTTCTCGTCGAGGATCCTCACACTGTCGATCCTGTCCACGCGGTAGTTGGTGGTCGCCTCATGCTTTTCGTTGTAGGTGATGAGATAGTAGTTGTCTTCGTTAAAAACCAGTGCCACAGGCTCTACGACGTATTCGGCTCCATCCCTGCGGAATGCCCGCTGGCCGGTCTCGGTCACGTCGAAGTATTTGAAGGCTACTTTAAGGTTCTGTTTAATGGCGTCTTCCAAAAAGCCCACGGTGTAGTACACAGTTTCGTTCCGGTGCTTGCGGGTATTAAATTTTACCAGATTTCCCTTGAGGATGGCTGCTCTGTGGCTGCCGCCCAAGGCAGCAATCTTGTCCACCAGCTCATCGGTCTTCTTCTCGGTCACGAAGCTGGCCGCCTGTACGGCATCGATCAGGATCTTGAGCTCCGGGACACTGAAGCTCCGGTCACACACGAAGTAAGCTTTTTCGTGGCCGATCAGTCGTTCCATAATCTCATAGCCCTGTTCGTTCAGCAGCTTGATGTCTCGGATCAGCGACCGGGGGCTGCAGGATATGTTCATGGCCACCAGCCGGGCAGCCAACTCCACCTTGGTCATCGGGTGCTCTTCGTCCGTCTCTTGGCGCAAAATTTCCATAATCTTCAGGAGCTTGATTTTCTGGTAGTTCTCCTCCGGCATGGCTGGCCTCCGTTACTATAATTATGCATTTAAAAGTATAGCACGGTCTTTGCCAAATCACAAGATTTTACCTCGCCAATTCTGCGCCGTTTGTCGATTTTCCTCCCACCATTTAGGCGTTGCATGGTTCAAATCCACCCTCCGCTAACTTTTTCCGCCTACTTTGCTCAGTGCATTTGCCCCAAAAGGTGCGCAGGATTTTTGGTCTGAAAATGCAAAAAACCGGCCCCGGAACAGTCTCAACGACCATTCCGAAGCCGGTTTTCTCTGATTTTACAGTATTTCGGGCTATTTCAGCCCCAAAAGCAAGAAAATTGCCTGATTTATCTGGTAGACAAATCAGGCAACTTATTTGGTGGGGGAAGATGGATTCGAACCATCGAAGGCATCGCCAGCAGATTTACAGTCTGTCCCCTTTGGCCACTCGGGAATTCCCCCATATTAAGTTTGCGGATCCCCGTTCTCTCCGTATCTCCGGGCAAAGTAGATGCTTTGCGAGGAAGAGGAGGAGGCAGGGAACGAAATGCAGCGAGCTGCTTTGGACGATGGAGCTGGTGGACGGATTCGAACCCCCGACCTGCTGATTACAAATCAGCTGCTCTACCGGCTGAGCTACACCAGCATTTGACCAGCTCGATTATAATAGCAAAATCGGCGCTTTTTGTCAACACAAAAATTCCCGCAAATCAAAATATTTCTTAAGTCTGCTCCTCGCTCATCCCGTGCGATTGAAAAAAGTGTCGATATATGGTAAGATGTGAAGCGTCTTTCGGCGAAAACGCCGGTACTTCGCATAACGATTGGAGTTTCTGATGAAAACAGCGGTCAGGTACAAAGCCCTTGTGATCCTTGTGATAACGATCGTCCTCGCCGTCGCGGCGGCGCTGCTGATAAACGCCCTGCGCACCGGGGAGGCTGACCCCCACGAGGGGCAGGTATATATAAACGACGGCTTCGGCATGGTGTGGATGACCCCGCTGGAGGGCGTCGATGTGAACACGCTCGGTCAGGCCGATTTCAGGATAATCAACGGCCAGCCCTACTACAGCGGCAGTGATTTCGAGGTGCAGCGCGGTATCGACGTTTCGGAGCATCAGCTTGAGATCGACTGGGCGCAGGTGGCTTCCGCCGATGTTGACTTTGCGTTCATCCGCCTCGGCTATCGGGGCTACACCGAGGGCGGTCTGTTCGAGGATGCCTTCTTTCAGGCAAACATGAAGGGCGCCATCGAAAACGGGCTCAAGGTAGGGGTCTATTTCTTCTCTCAGGCCACCTCCGTGGAGGAGGCGACAGAGGAGGCCGAATATGTGCTTGAGCGCATAGCGGACTATGACGTGAGCCTGCCCGTGGTCTTCGACTGGGAAAAGATAGAGGGCGGCGGCGCGAGGACGGACGGGCTCGACACCGCGGTGCTCGACGACTGTGCCCTGGCCTTTTGCGAGACGGTGAAGGCCGCCGGATACGAGCCCTGCATATATTTCAACCGCCATCTCGGCTACTACGGCTTCGACCTGTCGAAGCTCACCGCCTATAAGTTCTGGGCTGCCGTCCCCGGCGATTTCCTCGATTTCTACTACGCCTGCGACATGTGGCAGTATTCGTTCACCGGCAGCGTCCCCGGCATTTCGACCGAGACCGACATGAACCTCATATTCACCCCCGTCGCGCCCCCCACGCCGGACGCAACCGGTTCCCCCGCCCCCTGATACGCGCCGCGCATTTGGCTCTTGAAATTTGGCCGGACTTGTTATATACTTTCCCCAGCGCGCCGGTGTGATGGAATGGTAGACGTAGCGGATTCAAAATCCGCCGATGGCGACATCATGTGGGTTCGAGTCCCACCACCGGCACCAGATTGCATCTGGAGGCAATTCGTTACGAGTCGTGTCAATCATCCGAGCTCACCGCTCGGTGACGCGGGTTCGGATATTGATTGCCTCGGTGCACCACTTTTAAAAGCCCCGCAGCCATTGGACTGTGGGGCTTTTTCCATGCAATATCACCCCGCGCGCAGCGGGCTTTCAATTATTTGCATTTTCGCTCTCTTGCCTATTGTAAAAATGCGGGCTCCATGTTAAAATACTTTAAAAAATTTAATTAAAATTTTTTAATTGCACGGAGGCTCTCTATGGATCTTTTTGAAAAATGTTACCAGCATTCCAAGGCCGACGAGGTGCGCGAGAAGGGCATTTATCCCTATTTCCACGCTCTGGAATCCCGGCAGGACGTTGAGGTCGTTATGGAGGGGAAACGGCGGATCATGCTCGGCTCCAACAACTACCTCGGCCTCACCACCGACCCAGAGATCATCGACGCGGGCATACGCGCCTTCGAAAGATACGGCAGCGGCTGCTCGGGTTCGCGCTTTCTCAACGGAACGCTTGAAATGCACCTCGAGCTTGAGGCGGAGCTGTCGAAGTTTCTGCGCAAGGACGGCATTGTCACCTTCTCGACCGGCTTTCAGTCCAACCTCGGCATAATCTCGGCCATCGTCGGCCGGAGCGACTATGTCGTCTGCGACAGGGAGAACCACGCCAGCATTTACGACGGCTGCCGCCTGAGCTTCGGCAGGATGCTGCGCTATCGCCACAGCGACATGGCCGACCTCGAAGCGCAGCTTCGGAGCGTGCCGGAGAGCGCGGGCTGCCTGATAGTCACCGACGGAGTGTTCAGCATGGGCGGAGACCTCGCGAAGCTCCCGGAGATAGTGCAACTCGCCAAAAAATACGGCGCGCGCGTCATGGTGGACGACGCCCACGGTCTTGGTGTGGTCGGCGAGGGCGGGCGCGGCACGGCCAGCCACTTCGGCCTTGAAAAAGAGGTTGACATCTACATGGGCACCTTCTCCAAGTCCCTCGCCAGCCTCGGCGGATACATGGCCAGCGAGGCGCGCGTGGCGGACTTCGTGCGGCACAGCTCCCGCCCGTTCATCTTCTCTGCCTCCATCACCCCCGCCAGCTGCGCCGCCGCGCTCGCCGCGCTGAGAAAGCTTGAGCGCCATCCGGAGCTCGTTACGCGGCTGAGAGAGCTTTCGACCTACGCGAGAGAGGGCTATAAAAAGCGCGGCGTGCGCATCCGCGAGAGCGGGACGCCTCTTGCCACGCCGATAATCCCGCTGTATACTTACGAGGTCGAGAGCACCCTTGAGGCGGCGAGAAGGATATATGACGCCGGGGTATACGTAAACCCCGTGCTCCCGCCCGCCGCCGCGCCCTCGGAATGCCTGCTGCGCACGAGCTATATGGCGAGCCATACGGAGGCGCTGCTGGACGAGGCCATGGATATAATCGCCGAACAGATAGGAGAATATCAAAGACATGAGTAAAATTGCCGTGATAACCGGCGGCAGCTCCGGCATAGGGCTTGCCACCGCGAAGGAACTGCTCGCAGCCGGCTGCACCGTGTATGAGCTCTCTCGCCGGGATACCGGCGTGTGCGAGGGCGTGACGCACATCAAGGCTGACGTTACAAAAGAGACGGACGTCCGCGCCGCGGTGGACGCGATAGTCGCGCGCGAGGGGCGCATAGACCTGCTCATTAATAACGCCGGCTTCGGCATCTCCGGCGCGATAGAATTCACCCCGGCCTCCGAGGCGAGGCGGCAGTTCGACGTGAACTTCTTCGGCATGGTCAACATGAATCTCGCCGTGCTCCCCGTCATGCGCAAAAACGGCGGCGGGCGCATCGTGAACATGAGCTCTGTTGCGGCGACCATCCCCATCCCCTTTCAGGCCTACTATTCCGCCTCCAAGGCTGCCGTGCGCTCATATTCGCTGGCGCTGGCGAACGAGCTGCGCCCCTTCGGCGTCGAGGTCGTCGTGATAATGCCGGGCGATATACACACCGGCTTCACCGCCGCGCGCGAGAAGATCTGCGCAGGCGACGAGGAATACGGCGGACGCATCAGCCGCTCGGTCGCCGTGATGGAGCACGACGAGACCACCGGCATGACGCCGGAGCAGGCAGGTGCGTTCATCCGCGACAAGGCGCTGCGCCCCCGTCCCGCGCCGGTATATATCCTCGGCGGCAAATACAAGTTCTTTGTGTTTCTCACGCGGCTCATGTCGAACCGCACGCTGAACTTCCTCGTCGGAAAGATATACGCGAAATAATTTCCCGGGACTTGTTGAAAAAGCTGTCATCCTCCGGCCTTAAAGCCCCGGGACGACAGCTTTTTTGCGCGGCGGGCGTCTATTTTCCATCTTGCGCTCAAGCGCGGCTCCGCATATAATAGTGCTCATAAAGCAGACGAGGAGAATTGCCATGAAATATGATTTTGACGAGATAATCGACCGCTCTGCCAACCGCTCGGCGAAATACGACGAGCGCGCAAAGAAATTCGGCAGGGCGGACGTGATACCCCTCTGGATAGCGGACATGGATTTTCGCACGGCGCAGCCGGTGATAGACGCGCTCAAGGCGCGCGCGGACGAGGGCATCTGGGGCTATACCGCGCGGCCCGACAGCTATTTCGACGCCATCCGCGCCTGGCAGAAGCGCCGCAACGGCTGGGAGATAGACCGCTCGCTCATGAGCTGGTCGCTCGGCGTGGTGCAGACGATAAGCGCAATGGTGAAGCTCTTCACGCCCGAGGGCGGGAGCGTGCTCATACAGACGCCGGTCTATTCCGAGTTTTACGATATGACGGAGGCCTGGAACCGCCGCGTCCTCGAAAACCCGCTTGTCGAGCGCGAAGGCCGCTGGCAGATAGACTGGGCGGACTTTGAGGAGAAGCTGAAGGGCGCGGACATGTTCATCCTGTGCAGCCCGCACAACCCGCTCGGCATAGTGTGGACGCGGGAGGAGCTTGAACGCATGACGCGGCTCTGCATGGCGCACGGCGTCAGGCTGCTGGCGGACGAGATACACTCCGACCTCATCTTTCACGGGAAAAAGCACATTCCCGCCGCAAGCATCTCGCCCGAGGCGGCCGCCTATGTCACCACCGCCATCTCCGGCACCAAGACCTTCAATCTCGCGGGACTGCAGGCCAGCGCCGTCGTCTTCCCGGACGCGCGCACCAAGGACGTGTTCGACCGCTGGTGGCAGCGGATGGACATCCACCGCAACAACGCCTTTTCCCTCACCGCAATGGAGACCGCCTTCAACGAGGGCGAGGACTGGCTCGACCAGCTGCTCCCCTACCTCTCCGCGAATTTCGATTTCGTCGCGGACTACTGCGAAAAACACATTCCGAAGATAAAGACCTTTGCGCCCGACGCGACCTATCTCATGTGGCTCGACTGCCGCGCGCTCGGCCTGTCGAACGACGCGCTGCGCGACTTCATGGTATACAAAGCCGGACTCGGCCTGAACGACGGCTGCTCCTTCGGCCGCGGGCTCAACGGCTATATGCGTCTGAACGCCGCCTGTCCGAGAAGCGTGCTGCGAAAAGCCATGGAGCAGCTCGAGACCGCCGTCAACTCGCTGTAAGCGAAGATAACAGCTGAAAGGAGCCGTTAAAGCTATGGACAGGATACTTATGGAGGTCTGCTGCGGCAGCGCGGACGACGTTATTCAGGCAAAGCTCGCCGGAGCGGACAGGGTCGAGCTCAACAGCGATCTCTTTCACGGCGGGCTGACGCCGACCGCCGGCTCCCTGCGCGTGGCAAAGCGCGAAACGGGGATGAAGATAATGGCCATGGTGCGCCCGCGCGAGGGCGGCTTCTGTTACACCGGGGCGGAGTTTATGACCGCCCTTGAGGACGCGAAGCTGCTGCTGGAAAACGGGGCGGACGGGCTTGTCTTCGGCTTTCTGCACCCGGACGGTACGCTTGACGCCGAGCGCACGGGCATTCTCGCAGACATGGCGCTTGCGGCCGGCAAGGAGGCCGTGTTCCACCGGGCGATAGACGTCGTGCCGGACTGGAGAGCCGCGCTGGACGCGCTCATCGCGCTGCGCGTCACCCGCGTGCTGACCAGCGGGCAGGAGCCCGACGTCGCCTACGGCACGCAGACGGTGCGCGAGATGGCGGAGTATGCCGCCGGGCGGATACAGATCCTGCCGGGCGCGGGGATAAACGCGCGCAATCTGGAGCGCGTGATAGCCGAGACGGGCTGCAGCCAGATACACGTCGCCGCGCACAGGCCGCAGTTCGACGGCTCCGTGGCCAATAACCGCGCCATATTCTACGGCGGCTGTCTGTATCCGCCGGAGGATCGCTATAACATCATCGACGCCGGATATATCGGCGGCATGGCCGGGAAGCTTGGCGGGGCGCGGTAGAAAGAGAGGTCATTTCAAATTGAAAAACGATTTTTTTGCGATATACGACGCGCTGCTCGCCGGAATAGACGGCGATGAGCCGATAGTCTGCCGCGCGGGGCGGTACTGGAGCATGGCGGAGACCGCCTCCGGTATGGGTCTCGCCATGCACACCGAGGGCGACAGCATCCCGCCGATATTTCCCGCCGGGCTCGACGCGCTGCGTCTCAGGGACGCGGCGTCGGCCATGAAAAGCTGGAACTTTGAGGAGGCGGGCTTCGGCCTTGCGGCGGCGAACGCCTTTTACAATACGCCCGCGCGCATGGAGGCGCTCGGCTGCTTCGAGCCCTTTGAAAAATACAGCACCGAAGGCCTCGATTTCACCGGCAAGACCGTCGGCCTCATCGGCCATATGCGCGGCCCGGAGGGTATGCGCGAAAAAGCGAAGACCGTATATGTCCTCGAGCGCGCGCCCCAGCCGGGCGATTACCCCGACTCCGCCTGCGACCTGCTCCTGCCGCAGTGCGATATCGTGCTGATAACCGGCAGCAGCCTTGTCAACAAGACGCTCCCCCATCTGCTCGAGCTTTGCCGGGACGCGTACACCATCGTCACCGGCCCCTCTGTGCCGATGTGTCCCGCGCTGCTCGAGTGCGGGATAGACCGCCTCGCGGGTCTCGTCGTCGATGACCGCGACGGCATACGCGGGCACGTCCTCGAAAGCAGGCGCGGCCACCCCTACGGCTACGGCCGCCCCTTCCTGCTGAGAAGAGACGCCTGAGCCCGGCGCTTTACCGCAAAACACCCGCCCTCCCGAGCAGACAGCAAGGGACGGCGGGTGTCTTTATACAAAGCGAGCTTCGCGGTCGTCCAAGCAGAGCCGCCCGCACGCTGATGTTATGTAAACCTCAGAAATTCCATAACCGCGCGTCGCAGGGAACGCCCACTCCTGTCGTTCCGCGACACACGGCAGGCCTCCATATATGCCCCTCGCGCCCCCCTGTCATTCTGAGCAAAGCGAAGAATCCTTCCTCGAGGCCGCCCCGGCGCTCCGCGCGTTTTCAGAACACGAGCTGCACCAGCAGCATATAGCACACTGTGCCGCCGGCTATAGACAGGAGCATCTTTCGCTTCCAGAGATGCAGGCCGACCGTCACCGCGAGGGCTATCAGCTCCGGCAGGCCGTGGCTGCCCGAGAGCAGGTTCACGTTCTTCAGGCAGTACACCACCAGCAGGCCGAAGACGGCGCTGGGCAGAGCCCTGCCGAGGTACTGTATATATTTCGGCGTGGGGCGCTTGCCGGAGAAGACCAGAAAGGGCAGGAACCTTGTGGCCATCGTGCCGAGCACGCACATGGCGACGGTGATTATCTGCTGTGTCAGCGTCATAGCAGGCCTCCCGCCCGCTCAAGGGGCTTTCTCAGCAGCGTCAGAAGGCAGAGTATGGCGGCCATCGCCGGGAGCATAAACGAATCAGCCCCAAAGAGGGCAAGGCAGAGCGCGGCGGCGCCGGCGCCGATGAGGGCGGTGTAATGCTTCTTCTCCTTGAGAAGCTGCTCAAGGAAGATGACGGTGAACATCGCTGTCATCACAAAATCCAGCCCCTCTGTATTGAAGGTGAACAGCGAGCCGAGCAGCCCGCCGAGCGTCGAGCCGGAGACCCAGTATATCTGGTTTAGCAGCGTGACGAAGAACATAAACCAGCCCCTGTCAACATCCTCGGGTATCTCCGCCGTATAGTTTATTGAGAAGGCCTCGTCGCACATGCCGAATATCAGGTAAAACCGCTTCCAGCCCAGACCCTTGTATTTGTCGAGCATGGCTATACCGTAGAAGAGATGCCGCGCCTGTATCATCAGCGCCATCAGAAGCGCCTGCACCGGCGCGAAGGGACTGAGCAGCATGGACACCGTCACAAATTCGAGCGAGCCTCCGTATATCGTCAGGCTCATCAGCAGCGGATACCAGAAGCTGAAGCCCGAGACGTTCATATACACGCCGTAGGCCATGCCCAGAAACCAGAAGCCCGCAAAGATCGGGATAGTGTAGGGAAAGGCGGCGGCCAGCGCCCTGCGGCGCACACCGGTTTTCTGCATTTTGTCCCCTCCTTTCTCGCTTTCTCGCATAATCCGCGAATATTTTTTCAGTCTATCACCTCAAATACGAATATGCAAGCGCTTTTCTCGCCGCAAACGCAAAGTGCGCCGCTCAAAAGACGAACCTGTAGTCCGTCGGTTTTTTCCCGACGGGCTACAGGTTTACGCTTCAGTTCCCTGTCTGAAAATCAGAATTTGCCGCTGTGACTGGAAAAGCCGTCGCTGCCGACGGAGGTTCCGCCGGAGGAGGACTTGCTTTCAATGACCTCCCGCGTCTCTGTGCGGTAGGTGAAGACATCCTCGCGTATGCGCAAATTCTCGCTGCCGGGGACGATATAGTCCGCCGCGGCGGTCTGTTTTCTCGCGGTCTTCATCTGTGCGGCTAAGATGCCGCAGACTATCAGCGCGATAACGCAGGGCACGACAATGATGAGCAGCAGCTTGAGAACAGGGCTCATCGGCTCATCCGATATATCGCTGTCCACGTCGAGCGGGGCGCCGTCCCGCGCGGCCGCTATCATCGCGCCGCACTGGTCGAGATACGCCGCAAAGCCGTCCGCCCAACGGTCATCCCCGAAATCATCCAGAAATTTCCCGCTGAGCACCTCCTTGCCGTAATCTGTGAAGGCGGCGTTGCCGAAGCTGCCGTAGGCGATGATGGCGTAATCTCTGTCCGCCATGCTCAGCAGCAGCAGGACGCCGTCCCGCTCGCCGCCGTAGCCGAGGCCGTATTCCGTGTATATGCCCTTCGCGCAATCCGTGACGTCGCCGTCAACATAATCGGTGTAGTCCTGCACGGCGACGATATACACCCCGCACTGATAGTCGTCGGCAAGGCTCTGCGCCTTCGCCTCAAGCGAGGAGAGCTCGCTCTCGGTGAGGAGCCCCGCGGCGTCGGTCACGAAATTGAGCTGAGCGGCGTCCGTACCCTCCGCATAGGCGGCGCTGCCCAGCAGCAGGCAGAGCAGCAGGGCGAAGAGCAGCGACAGTCTTATCCTGTTTTTCATTGTCCCGCCCCCCTCACATCGATCTCAGCAGCAGCGCCATTACCGCCATCAGCGGCACTGCGATGCCCGCAAACCACGCAAAAAACTTGCCCTTTGATATCGGCAGGTCGCCGATGAGCCGCCCGGTCTGACCGTTCATGGCGAAGAGGAAGTTTTTCCCGTTCCACCTCGTGCTGAGCAGCCACACGGGCAGCAGCGCGTATTTCGCGCCGCCCTTTTTGAGGCGCACGTCCTTCGACACGGGGATGCAGCTCGTGTAGCCCTGCACGGTGGCCTCCATGACGTCCAGCGCGGTGTTCGAGGCCCGCTCATCGGCGCGGGCGCTGCTCTCCTGCGCAGAAACGTCATACTTATCCGCGAGAAAGCCAGGCATATAGGCGGTGGAGAAGGGCTTGAGCTCGCTGTAATCAAAGGGTTCAATCGCGTCCATGTGTTCGTCCGGCATCTTCGTGGACGCGTCCACCGGTATGCGCTCAAACGCGACGGAGCCAGCGCGGCGCACATTGTAGTGCTCCGTGACCGTCACGCGCTCCTTACCGCTCGTGTAGCTGCGTACCATTGAGGCGTCGTACGACACATCCGCGTCCGCCTCGCCGTCAAACAGCCAGAACGGGACGTATACTCCCTTTATCTCGTCGATATGGTTTTTCTCGGAGAAGGATTTCGGCAGCAGCTTTTTCCCCTTGTAATACCTGCCGAGCGCCGCGACGGCCGCCTCCTTGTCCAGCTTAAAGGGAATAACGCAGTCAGGTTTCAGCGCCCCGCCGAACTGTCCCGGCACAACGGTCGGATTGCCGCAGTAAGGGCAGCTCGTGGCGGCGGTCGTCTCGTCGCAGATAAGCTCCGCGCCACAGGATGGGCAGGAATACGAACGCATTTTTTTGCCGTCCTCGCCCCAGCCGGCTCCGGTCTCGTCAAAGTCAGGCTCAGCGCCGTTTTTTTCGGCCTCGGCCTCCCTTGCAGCGCGCTTTTCATTCTCCTTCGCCCCGGCCGCCTCGGCGGCCTTGAGCTTTTCTGCGTACAGCGCCTCTATCTCGGCGACCTCATATGTACTCCCGCAGTACTCGCACTCAAGCTCTCCCGTGCTGCCCTTAAAGTGCAGCGGCCCCGTACAGGCCGGGCATTGATAGTTGGTTATCTGTGTAGGCATAACAATAATCCCTCTTTTCTGCATTTACGCATCCATCGCGCGCTGTATCACTGCTCACCCTCGCACACAGCCTCGCTCATGCTGTCCGGCATGGCTGCGCCCGCCTTGATGAGCGGCAGATACCAGTCTTTATAGTAATACGGCAGCATGTCGGAGTCGTCCGCCTCGATATCCTCCCAGCTCTGCCCCCAGGGGCGCAGATAGATCGAATAGTCAAAAGACTCGCCCTCGCCCTCGTGGTGGGCGTCTTCAACGATGAACATATTGTCGTATGCGTACACACCCGGGTCGACAGTCCAGTCGCCCTCGGTGACGTCGCTGTACCAGAACCAGCCGCCCTCGGACAGGGCGCTGCCCATCTCGCCTGAGCCGTCTGCGCTTAGACGCAGCACGACCACAGCCATCGGCTCGGCCTTTGAGGTGTCCTCATCCCAGAGCGTCACCGTGGCAAGGCCATCGTCGTCCAGCTCCACGCTCGCGCAGCAGTCATACCAGGTATCTGCAAACTCACCGGTGGAATTTTCCACTATCCACCAGCCGTACCAGTCTCCGCTCCACCACTGCCGGTAGGCGCTGTCCTCCGGCTGAGGCGTCTGCGCCGCGACATCCTTTGTCGGCAGGGCGGCATTGAGCGTCGCGCCGTCCTTTACCATCGTCATCGTGACGCCTGATGAGAGCAGCTCAAGCGTCAGCACTCCGTTTTCAAGCGTGCCGTGCGACTTCTCCCCGTCGGTATCGAGGGTGAAGTCCGTGCCGTCGAGCGTCCATTTTATCGCGCCTCCATCGCCGTTCACAAGCAGCTTGCCTCCGCCGCCCGAGCGGAGCTCCAGCGTCGCTCCGTCCGGATACAGCTCCGCCGGGTCGAGCTCCATGCCCATTGCCTCCACCTTTGTGCAGGTGTACAGCCCTGCGTTCGGATCCTCCTCTCCGCAGGCGCAGAGTATGGTCAGCATTGCCGCGCACATGAAGATCGCTATATTTTTCCGCGTTTTTATCATCAGATTTCTCCTCTTCGGTTTTAGTATACTTCATGATATTATTATGCCGCAGACAGCTCGTATATGGAGAAGCTTCTCCGTATCGCGCCGTCTGCGGTGCGTTTGTTGCGGCGCGGGGCCGGTTTTATCCGTTTATGTCGCCCTGGTCGAAGGGATCTCCGCACTCGGGGCAGAATTTCGGGGGATGGAGGGGGTCAGAGGGCTGCCAGCCGCACTTGTCGCACCTGTATTTCAGCGCGGCGGGGCGCTTCGCGCCGCACTCGGCGCAGAAATTGCCCGTGTTCACGGCGCCGCAGGAGCAGTTCCAGCTGTCGCCGGGGGCGCTCTCGGGCTTCTTTGTGCCGCAGGAGGGGCAGAACTTCCCTGTCGCAGCGCTCCCGCACTTGGGACAGGTCCAGCCGTTTGCCGCCGGAGCGGCAGGAGCCTGCTGCACCGGCTGCTGCTGTGCGCCCATCTGATAGAGGTTCTGCGCGTTCATGCCGCCGGCGTTGCCGGCCATATTCATGCCCATGAAGGCCATGGCGCTGCCCGCGCCCTGGTTCGAGGCCGCGCTCTGCATCGCGGCCGCCTGCGCCCCCACAAGATGCGCCGCCGCCATGGTCGGGTTCTTGAACGCGGCGTTGCGCTGAAGCTCCTTTATCATCGCCTCGTCCTCGTCGCTCGCCTTCACGCTGGACACGCCGAAGGAGACGATCTCAAGGCCGCGCAGATCGCGCCATTTGGCCGAGAGCACATCGTTGAGCGCGTCGGCAAGCTCTGTGGTATGACCCGGCAGGGCGGAGTAGCGGATGCCCATCTCGGAGATGCGCGCGAAGGCGGGCTGTAACGCGGTCAGAAGCTCGGTCTTGAGCTGACCCTCCAGCTTGTCGCGCGTATAAGCGCTCTCCACGTTGCCGCAGATATTCGTATAGAAGAGCAGCGGGTTCATAATGCGGTAGCTGTATTCGCCGAAGCAGCGGATGGCGATATCTATATCGAGACCGACGTTCGCGTCCACCACGCGAAACGGCACCGGCGACGGCGTCCCGTATTTATTGCCGACGAGCTCCTTGGTGTTGAAGTAATAGACGCGCTGATCCTTCGGGGCTTCCCCGCCGAAGGTAAAGCGCTTGCCGATATTGTCGAAGACCTTGCCGACGCTCTCGCCGAGATTTCCGGAGAAGACGGACGGCTCTGTAGACGCGTCATATGTAAACTCGCCCGGCACGGCGCAGACCTCTACGATCTTGCCCTGCTCGACGATCAGCATACACTGCCCGTCGGCCACGGCGATGACAGACCCGCCCGTGATGATATTGTCGCTGCCTCTCGTGTTCGACGAGCGGCCGGAGACGCGCTTTTGCCCCTTTACGGCCAGAACGTCCTCCGGCAGCGCCTCACAGTAAAAATATTCCTTCCACTGGTCGGCCAGCACTCCGCCGGCAGCGCCTAACGCAGCTTTTATAAGTCCCACGTTTTTTTCTCTCCTTTCAAATAAAGAGCAAAAATGAGCAGTCGCTTTCTCGTTCGATATACCTGGTAACATTATAACCTAAGCCGATGGTAAAAGTCTACCATTTTCTTAAACATAGCTGAAAAAGCGCGAAATCCGCCGCGCGCTGCGTCACTTTTTTCCCGCGCGAAGGGCGGCGAGAAATTTTCCCGCGCCGCCGGGTCTGCGGTTGACAAGCTCGAGCAGGGCGTATACCTGCGCGTCGCTGAGCATACCCGACATGCGGCCGATATTCCTGTACGGCATATTCATGATGAAGCTCATAAAGTTCGCCTTGTCCCTCCGGCCGACTGCCGTCATACCGCGGCAATAGAGCTCGATCGCGAGATAGAGCAGACGACCCACCCCGCCCTTGAGGTAGCAGCCCTGACAGACAGCGTCGTTGAAGCCCAGCGGGGCGCTCCTGTCCCAGCGCGCAGGGGGCGGCTCATGGCCGAGCAGCGCGGCAAAGGCCGCGTCAGGCACGCTCTTCACGCGCGCCCTGCGGTAGGGCTCGAGCTCGGGCGCGGTATAGGGGTCGGCAGCCGGCGGCGCGTCCAGCTTTACCGCGCCCCTCAGCCGGATATCCTCGCATGAGGCGCCGACGAGTATCTCATACTCTCCCGGCTCGACCACCCAGCTCTTTTCCGCGACGCTCCACACGGCAAAGCTCCTGTCGTCGAGCCTGAGGCTGATTTTCTTCTCCTCGCCCGGTCTGAGGAAGCTTCTTGCGAAGCCCTTGAGCTCCATTTTCGGACGGAACATCCCGCCGGTGTGCGCGGAGATATACAGCTGCGACACCTCCGCGCCCGAAACGCTTCCCGTGTTCTTCACCGTGAAGCTGACGTCCCTTCCGTCCGTCTCGAACGCGCCGTATTCAAAGCGAGTGTAGCTCAGCCCGTGGCCGAAGGGGTACTTCACTCTGACACCCGCCGTCGAATAGTAGCGATAGCCGACATATATGCCCTCGCGGTACTCGCTGCTGGTCTCTCTGCCGGGGTAATACGCGGCCGACGGCACGTCGCTGTACTTGACGGGCATCGTCTCGGCGAGCTTGCCGCTCGGGTTTGCCTTGCCGGTGAGCAGCCTCGCCATGCCCGCGGCGCCGGCCTGACCGCCGAGATAGCCGTGTATCACCGCCGGGACCAGAATGTCCCAGTCGGTCTCGACCGCGCAGCCGCAGGACAGCACGACGGCGACGCTGCTGTTGACCTCCGCGACCGCCTTGAAAAGCGCGAGCTGGTTATCCGGCAGGCGCAGGTCGGCGCGATCCACGCCCTCGGCCTCGCCGCCCTCGTCAAGGCCGAGATACAGCAGCACCGTATCGGCAGACCCGGCAAGCTCGACGGCCTGCTTGAGCAGGCGGCGGCTCCTTCCGCCGCCGCGCCGGAAGCCCTCGGCATAACCCTTTATTTTCACGCCCTCCGCGCGCAGCGCGTCGAGAGCGTTTTCAAGCCTTGTCGGATTTATGAGCGAGCTGCCCGCCCCCTGATATCGCGGCTTCTTCGCAAAGCCGCCTATCACGGCCACGCTCCGGCCGGGCTTCAGGGGCAGGAAGCCGCCCTCGTTTTTCAGCAGCACCGCCGTCTCCTCCGCCGAGCGCGCGGCGAAGGCGTGGTGTTCGTCCCTGTCGTAGCTCTTCGCGCCAAGCGCGGGGCGCGTGGTGAACACCATGTCCAGCAGAGTGTCCACCCGCTCGTCCAAAAGCTTCTCATCGAGTCTGCCCTCTCTCACGGCGCGGACTATCTGTCTGTCGGTCTCGCCGTGCGAGCTCGGCATCTCGAGGGTGTCCCCCGCCTTGAGCGCCGCCACGCGGTCGTTATTGCCGCCCCAGTCGGTGACGGTCATGCCCTCATAGCCCCAGTCGCCGTACAGGATATCCTGTAAAAGGTGCGTGTTTTCGTTGGTGTAAACGCCGTTGAGGCGGTTATAGGAGGTCATCACGCAGCGGACGCCGCCCTCCTTCACCGCGGTCTCGAAGGCCGGCAGATATATCTCGCGCAGCGTGCGCTCGTCGAGCACGGAGTCGTTCGACATGCGCAGAAGCTCCTGCGAGTTCGCGGCAAAATGCTTGACGCAGGCGGATATCCCGTTGGACTGTATCCCGCGTATCAGAGCCGCGCCTGCCTTGCCCGCCAAATACGGATCCTCCGAGAAATACTCGAAATTCCGGCCGCAGAGCGGGTTGCGCTTGATGTTCACTCCCGGGCCGAGCAGTACGCTCACCCGCTCGGACGCCGCCTCCTCGCCGAGGCGCTCACCGAGCGCCATCAGCAGCTCTTCATCCCAGCTGTTGGCAAGACCCGCGGCTGTCGGATAGCAGGTGGCGGGCACAGAGGCATTGAGCCCGAGATTGTCGTCCCTCCCCGCCTGCTTTCTCAGCCCGTGCGGGCCGTCGGTCAGCATCATCGACGGAATGGAGAGGCGTTCGACGCTCCTGGTGTTCCAAAAATCGCTGCCCGACATCAGCGAGGCCTTCTCCTCGAGCGTCAGCCGGGCTATAAGCGCTTCATATTTCATATATGGCCATTCCTTTCGTTTCATTTCAGGGTAACAAAGGCGCGGGCTTTCAGACCGCCGCGGGAAGCCGCGCTTGAAGCGCAGGGCTCTGAGCATGTCATATGCCTTCGTCCGTGTGTGATAGCGATGATCAAATCGTAGCACACGCGCCGTTTTTATGCAAACAAATAAATGGTTAATTAGTATCCGCAGCAGAAACGGAGCGGTAAGGGAATATTCCGACGCGGAGCGCGAGTATGTTCCCCCCAAACCGAAGCCCAGCAAAGCGGGTTCGGTTTGATAAGAAAGAATTTCCCCGTCCTGCGCAGTTTTCGCGGCAGCGGAAACGGAGCGGCAAGGGGGAAATTCCGACGCGGGCGCAGTCCGGGCCTCGGGCGGGCAGCGGCGCGCGTTCTTTTGCCCCCCGTCAAAGCGGACTGCGTCCGGTCACGGATTGAGCATAGCGCAGCGCCGCCGCGCATCGAGCCGAAAAAAGGGGCATAAAACCGCCAATCTTTCTATTGAATTTTGTTTCCCGGCGTGTTATACTACCAACGCTTGCAGATGTAGTTTATCGGTAGAACTTCGGCTTCCCAAGCCGATAAGGTGGGTTCGACTCCCATCATCTGCTCCATTTTTGTGAAAAACCTGTAGTCGTTGAAACTACAGGTTTTTCTTTATATTGCAACGTAATATTGCAACGTATTGCTGGTTTTCTTGACTGCGCGGATTTTTAACTTTTGGTAACTATTTTAGCGCGTTTGTTAAGCGTCGTTAACGTGCAAAATGCTAACAAGCTTTTATTCATCGAGCTTGTATAATTTTTAAATATGACCGTTATCTCATCTTTTTTTCTTCGAAATTTACGACACCACAAGAGTTCAGCGCTCCCGAATATGCAGGGTTTGCGAAACAACCGCCACGAGGCGGAAAAGTTTTTCGTCGCCGCAGCGAAAAGAAAAAGTTTTCCGTCCTTGCATATTCGGGAGCGCTGAACTATAGTGTGCTTTTCCTTCTTTACTTTTCTTTACTTTTCTTCTATACTGGTATTATTAATTCTATTAGGTGGTGTGCTTTGTGGATTTACTTGGCGTTAAAGTGAAACATGAAGATTTCGGTAATGGCGAAGTTATTGAGCAGACTGCTAATGTAATTAATGTTCGGTTTAAAGAAGTGCAGGATGGTCATATAAGTTATTCCGAGCATCGTTTTGTTTTTCCCGACGTTTCTCTCTTTCGGCTTTTTCTTACTGCTGACAATCCTCTCATTCAGAAGGCTATTCTTGAGTCTACGCTTTCGTCTTATCCTTTTGTGTCTTATAAGTCCGTAACGTATTATCGGAAGTTCGAATCGTACTGGATTGATATTAACAATGTTTATGTCGGCGACAGTTTATCTCATTCCATTGAGCGTGCCTATCAGGATAAGCTTAAGGCCGAGCAAGTGCAAAAGCTTTATTCGTCGAGCATTGAAGACCTTTTGCTTATCGCTTCTTCCGCTTGCGACGATTTAAAGAAGTTGAAAGATAACTATAATGGCGCTGTTGGGCGGCTTCCTGATGATGGCATTATGATGGCCTTGTCTCGCCGCGCTGTCGTTCATTTTGAGGTTGCCTTTAAAAAGCTTGATTGCGATAAGAGCTACGACTTTGATAAGCGTAATTCTATTTTACGCCGCTATTTGCCTATGCTTTCTGCTCAGTATCGTAACATTGGCGAGCCCGTATGCTGCGTGAAAAAGATTTATTCTAAGTATAAGAGTTACGGCACTGACGTTTTGAGTCACGAGTTTTTTACCTCTCTTGCCGCTGCTTATTGCGATATGTCTGATTACGATAGCGCTATGGACGCTATCGATGTTGCCTTATGCCTTAACAGGTCTGTTTTAAACAGCCACATGAATAATGTTGTTGAGCGTATTAATGCGCATAGTGCATATAATCCCTCTTGCGTGCGCGTTCAGGCTTAACGTCGTGCAAGCGGCTCGCGCCCACGTCAGAGGAGCTAAGAATTTGCTTTTAATTTGCATAAAAGATTGGAGGCTTTTTTGTGATTAAGCGCGTTACCGAGGAAGCCTTCCTACGGCGTGGCCAACTTCTCTGGTATAAGCACAAGAAGACCAAGGAAGTTTTGAGTGTTACCGTTACCTCTGTTTTCACTGACAGCTTCGCCTTTTTTTACAATAACAGATGCTATCGTTTTCCCATAACCGCTATAGGCGTTCGTCTTTTCAGATATCCAGACGAGGCTTTTGGCGTTGGCGTTTCTCATTGGTGCACTATTTGCGGTAATAGCGGGACTGTTATTTGTAATCCTTACGGCGTTAAGTGTGGCGCGTTTCTTGAATCTGACCGCCCTCTCGGTGTCAATGAGGGCATTTCCGATAGAACTGACGAGTATCCTCCTCCTCAAGACCCTCCTCCCCCGGATGAAACCTTTCAAGGCGCTATTAAGCGCTCGTGTGACAGTTGCTTCTTAAGAGCATCCGGCGAGTGCCCTCAGCTCAAGAATGAGCCTTGTGATGACTATCGTGTTTTTATTCCTGCTACCGCTGCCGAGAAGGAGCGGCGTCCAAAGTGTGGTCGAGCTGTCTCGAATTTGGACAAGGATGCCTTCAACCGCCAAATCGACCACGGCAAGCTTTGCTGAGCGCACAAAAAAGCTCCGCTGAGAAATCAGCGGAGCTCAGAGTGTCAAAAAATATACTGTTGAGCTTATTTGATAGAGCAGCGGGAGAGCGCGAGAGGGCAAGGCCCGTCTCGCGATACAATAAACCGCCAGCAAATGCTTGAGTTATCAAGCGTTTGCCGAGCGAAGCGAGTTTTTTCGTGATATCACGCTTTCACGAAAAAAGTGGCGGATGAAGCCTGTCGTAGAAGTCGGTAACGACTTCTTTGACAGGCTGAGCTCCGCTGAGAAATCAGCGGAGCTTTTCAGCCTGTCAAAGAACCGGCGAATTCAGCAAGCGAAAGCCGCAGTTCTCGGCGCGTAAGCATGAAAGAAGCGAATGATGATGAGAAAGCGAGGGCAATCCCAAGCCCATGTTGCTAACTTTTTCAGATTCATGGCAGCAAGCTTGAGCCTCACCCAATTCGTCACTTGAGCCAGACCTCGGTGTTGCGTATAACGCATGGCGTGTTTCTCTTTGGCGTCGGCAAATACTCGCTCTATGGTTTCTTTGCGACGGGCATACAGCTCCTTGCCGCGTTCGGTTTTCCGAAGCTGCTCCACCAAGTCCAGGTATTCCTGCCAAATGTGCGCAGTGAATATCTTCTGCCCTTTTTCATTCGCCCCGCAAAGCATCTTATAGGGACAATTCACACAGTCCCTTGGCGTGCTCCTGTATGTCCGCTTCCCGTCTTTATCTGTTGTTGTGTGCCTTAGCGTTCTGCCTTGAGGACAAGTATATTCTTAACGCCGGTGGAGACGCTATCGAGAATACTTCTTCTGTTGCTACATGGAGCTGGAGCGCTTGAAGAGCGGCGCGGGGTGTAAAGGGCATGGCACCGGGCGGGCTGTTCGGAGCGGCGAGCGGAAAGTCATTGAAAAGCGGAGCGGTTAATGCTAATATTAACTCAGGCAAGCTGAATGACGCCTTGAGCATGATTAAAAACGGCAGCTCCCCGAGTGAGGTATTCAACGCCACGGGGCTCGTCGTGCAGTCTAACGGCGACATTCAGGACGGCATTAACGGAGACGTGATATGGAGGAGTAACGGTGCTGACGGCAACAGAAAAGGCGGACGCAATAGTGGACAAGATTCTTCCCTACAAAGCGGAGCTCAAGGAACCGTTTTGCAGAATGACGGACGAACAGATTCGGGAGCATTTCAGGACGAGGTATCAGGCGATAGAGGGCAAGAGGCTCGCAGAGGCTGGAAAGACCTCAGCGACGACGAGCGAAGCAGGTTCGAGGAAATTGTAGCCCGCCACGCAGACGAGGGCGGAACGAGAGAGCTGTCGGAGCTTCGCGATACGACTTCTGATGCTTTTGTAGCAGAGCGCATATACGATGATTTGCAGAGCGGAGACGCGGCAGCCGAAACGTGGATCGTGTACTTTAATGACCTTCCCTCACTGCTTGACGAGCTCAAAAGCATAACGAGCTCACAGGAGGCCGCAGGAGCGCCTGTAGCGTCAGGTAATGCGTGTCTACACCGGGTACGGGGCTAAACGCCGGTACAGGGCAAGCTCAGGAGTTAAACAGCGACCAGAGCAATCAGGACGACGGCGAGGATAGAATGCACACGGGCGAGGATGCCCTGCCCGAGACAAATATAGACGGAAACAACGAGGAGGAGAACGAAAATGACACCAAGGCATATTCCGACGGAAGCGGAACTGACGGAAGAGGACAAGAGGATAGGGGCGGAAATGGCGAAGGACTTCTGGGAGAGGGAGGAGAAACCCGGCGAAATGGCGAGAACGCACGATATATTGGCAAAAATGCAGCAGAAAAGATTAGACGGTTGCAGTCCGAAGGAGCTGGCAGAATACTTCAAGAAGCTGAATACTCAGATGAAATAAAGCAGGGTATAGCTGCCGCGAAGGCTTTGGGCGCGTCAGACATATTTGTAATTGACGGCACGATAAGAATTATGGTTAATTTGCCGGACGACCCAAGTTTTTTCTTGTAGGTTCTAACTTTGCTTAATTAACGATAGAACAAATTAATATTCATGAGACTTCGCGTGAAAAAGACGACTATCGTACGCGAGAGATATTCCTTATTGTTATGCGTTTATATAACAAAAAACCTGTAGCGTCTTGGCTACAGGTTTTCAACTATTAAGCTTACATCAGCTTGGGAAGTGGGAAGCGATCAGCCTCTCGGCATTCATCTGCCCATTCGAGCAACGCATTCAACGCGGTCGTATGCTCCGCCTGAGTTTCCTTCAAAATGCATATATCGGTCTGCATGCCGCTTATATCGGTCTGCATACCGCTTATATCGGTCTTCATGCCGCTTATATCGGTCTTCATGCCGTTTATATCGGTCTTCATACCGCTTATATCGGTCTGCATCGCCCCGAGGAGCTGCAAAATCTTTTCTTCGTTGTTCATCGTCTCACCCCACTGAAACTATACTGTGGCGTCACATGCTTGTCAAGCCGTTTTCTCGACCGACGCGGCTTTCTCCGACGTGAGAGCGCGGCGGGTTTTTATGTCTTGTGGCAGGGGGATGGCTGTGGTATAATGGGCGCGTTTCCTATCGTGGCTTAAGGAGGAATTTTTATTCCCGATCTCTTTGTCTTGCTTCTGTTAGCGGCCTGCATCCTGTGCTACACCGGACAGACCTTTTTCAACAAGCTCTTTTCCATGCGCTACAGCGGCCCGGAAGCCGCTGCGACACCGGTATACGCCTCGCTGTACGGACTTGTTGTCGGCCTCGTGTCGCTGTGTCTCAACGGGCTGTCCTTCTCCCCCTCCGGCATGACGCTTATACTCGGCTGTATAAACGGCGTGATCCTGTTCCTGTATAATCTCAGCATGATAAACGCCGCACGCAGCGGCCCCTTCGCCTTCCAGAGCATTGTCATGCTCTTCGGCAGCATCGTCGTCTGTCTCGTGTTCTCCGCCCTCTGGTGGGGGGATCGCATGACGGTGACGCAGCTTATCGGCATCGCCGTGATGCTGGCGGCCTTCGTCCTGCTAAACAGCGGCGGCTTAAGCTTTGCCGGCGTCAAAAAGGGTTATTTTTTTTGGGTGACGCTGCTGTTTTTCTCCAACGGAATCTTCGGCGTCCTGCTTGACGCGCAGCAGCGCGCCATGCCAGGCGAGCGAAACGAGATGATTATCGCGACCTTTCTGTCCTCCGCGGCGGTATCGCTCGCGTACCTGTTCACGGCGAAAAGAAAGCTCGTCTCCAAGGCCTTCAAAATGGACGGCCGCTCGTGGCTTTTCGCCCTTTTGAGCGCGGGCTGCGCCTCGTTCGCGGTATATCTGCTGATGACGCTGCTGCAATACATACCGAGCTACATACTGTACACTGTCAATAACGGAAGCATCCTTGTGCTCTCCGTCCTCCTGTGCGCCGTGGTGCTCAAGGAAAAGATGACGAAAAAGGCTGTCGCGGGGATAGCCCTCTCCGTGGTCAGCATAGTGCTGTTGAGCCTGTAGAGGCATGCGAAAGGAGCCGAAAATGGGCGGAAAATGTGTCGTGATAACCGGAGGGGACTTCTCGCCTGTCCCGCGGCCCGCACCGGGCGATTTTGTCATCGCCTGCGACCTCGGCTATGAATACGCCCTGCGCTGCGGCCTCAGACCCGACCTGCTCATCGGCGATTTCGACTCGTATACCGGCGCGCTCCCCGCCGACATACCCATAGAGCGCTTTCGTGCCGAGAAGGACGACACCGACACGATGATAGCCGTCAGATACGCGATAGAGCACGGTTTTGAGGAGATAGAGCTCCGCTGCGCGCTCGGCGGCAGGCTCGACCACACGCTGGCGAACCTCCAGTCCATGGTCTTCGCCGCGGAGCACGGGCTCACAGCCACCGCCGGAGACCAAACGACCTGTATCCGCACCATGACGCCCGGAGAGCTGGTATTGAGCAAGCGCGAGGGCTGGTCGCTCTCCGTTTTCGCCGCGAAGGATCTGTGCACGGGGGTGTGCATCCGCGGGGCAAAGTATCCGCTCGACAACGCGGACGTCACAAGCTCCTTCCCGATAGGCGTCAGCAACGCCTGGAAGGACGGCGAGGCGCACATAAGCCTCGGCAGCGGGGTATTGCTGATAGTCATGTCCAGATACTCTTGAGGGTACGAAAAAAGGACGCGTTTTCAAACGCGTCCTTTTTTCGTACCCTCGAATCACAGCAGCATTATGCCCGCCTGCTCGCAGAGGGAGGCGGTGGCCTCGTCCCATACGGAGGCCTGCACCTCGCCGATGTGCGCCTTGCCGAGCAGCAGCATCGACAGGCGCGACTGGCCGATGCCGCCGCCGATGGTGAGCGGCAGCTCGCCGTTTAAAAGCGCCCTGTGATAGGGCAGGCTCCGGCGGCCGTCACAGCCGGAGATACGGAGCTGGCGGTCAAGCGCCTCGGGATCGACGCGGATGCCCATCGAGGAGAGCTCGAACGCGCAGCCGAGCAGCTCGTTCCAGACCATGATGTCGCCGTTGAGGCTCCAGTCGTCATAGTCCGGCGCGCGGCCGTCGTGAGGCCTGCCCGAGCTGAGCGCGCCGCCGATGCCGATGATGAAGGCGGTGTGATGCCCGCGCAGATATGCGTTTTCCCGCTCCTTGGGGCTCAGCCCGGGATAGCTGTCCTCAAGCTGCTGCGCCGTCACGAAGCTGACGCGGCGCTCGAGCTTGCCGAGCGGCTGGAGCTGAGGGTAGATGGCCTGCATGGTGTCCTGCGTGTCGCAGATGGCGGTGACTATGTCCATGACGGTGAGCTTGAGATAGTCGAGATTCCTGTTTTCATTCAGGATGACCTTCTCCCAGTCCCACTGGTCCACATATACGGAGTGGAGGTTATCCAGCTCGTCCTCGTCGCGGCGGATGGCGTTCATGTCGGTGTACAGCCCCTTGCCGGGGAAAAAGCCGTAGCGCTTGAGGGCGAGGCGCTTCCACTTGGCGAGCGACTGCACGACCTCGGCCCGGTGGTCGGAGCGGAGGATGTCGAAGGATACGGGGCGCTCATAGCCGTTGAGGTTGTCGTTGAGGCCGGAGCTCTCGTCCACAAACAGCGGCGCCGACACGCGGTACAGATTCAGCAGGGCGCCGAGCCTGTCCTCGAACAGGCGCTTTAAAAGGCTGATGGCCTTCTGCGTGTCGTAGATAGACAGGAGGCTCTTATAATCGTCCGGGATGACAGTCTTCATTCTTTCTTCTCTTTCTGCTCGCTCAGGAGCGCGGCTATGCGCTGGTAATAGTCCTCCGCGCCGCGGCGGAAATTTTTTTCTATCAGCTTTGCCTGCTCGTCGCCCGCGCAGAGAAAGCGCAGATGCAGCACCTCTCCCTTGCCGTCGGACATGCCGAGCTCGACCATGCAGCCGCCGTCCCCGTCGCTGTGCCGGGCAATGATCATGGCCGCGCGTGCAAGGCGCTCCTCCACCGGCGCTATGAGCTTGAGCGCCTTGGAGCGCACGGAATACGGCAGGCTCGACTCCACGGCGTCCGCGTTTCGCACGCCCTTGCCGGTTATCCTGTAGCCGTCCTCGCTCTCCTCGACGTGCCCCGTCTCGACAAGCTCGTTGAGGCAGTCGGAATAGTCGAAATAGCCTATGCCGCCGTCGCACTGGCACAGCTCGAGCAGCGTCTCCGGCTCCACCGTCCCCGGCAGACGGCGGAGTATGTATAATATAAGGATCTTTATATCCAACTTCTCGTGAATAAAGCCGAAGCGCTCCATTTTCCGCCCTCCCGTATCGCGATGTCCCGCATTGCCGCGGCAAGTCCAATAGATTTATTATACTTCACCCGGGCATTTTTTCAAGTATTATTTGGCACATACCGTCTGCGCGCGCATAGACTGTACTGAAGTTTCTTCAATCCAGAAAGCAGGAGGTATATCTATGGCCGAAAGAGTTGCGTCTGGGTCAGCCGGAAACTCGGCAAGCATCCGCGAAGCCGTATGCGTCAACACCAGAAAGATATTCGACAGCTGTAAAGACAAGGATTGCGTCGAGGACCTGCGGGTGTTCCCCACGGTCTGCTGCCAGCCCTATATAGACAACGCGCTGAGCATACGCCCGAAATCTGCGGAGCTGCTCTATGTGGCGGTGAATGTGGAGCCGATAAGCTTCAACCGCGGCTACTACACCGTTGACTGCACCTATTTCTACCGCGTCACCGGAGAGACCTTCCCTGTCGGCGAGCTCTGCACGGGTCTCGCCGTTTTCGATAAGCGCGTCATGCTCTTCGGAAGCGAGGGCAGCGTGAAGACTTTCTCCTCCGCCTGTCCGCTGCCGGTCTCGGGCACGGACGACATGCCCATCGCGGAGGTAAACTCCGTCGATCCGATAGCGCTGTACATGAAGCTCGTGGACAGCGAGTGTCTTATACCCACAGACCTCGAGCAGCGCTCCATCCCGGCGTTTATCGCCTCTGCGTTTCGCGAGCCGCTCCTACTTACCGACACGCCGCGGCGCTGGTTTGCGACCATCGGGCAGTTCAGCATCATCCGCCTCGAACGGGACACACAGCTCACGATACCGGCCTACGACTATTGTATGCCGCAAAAGGAGTGCCCGGGCACGTCCGAGGACGATCCCTGCACCCTTTTCAGCCGCATCCGCTTCCCGGTCGAGGAGTTTTTCCCGCCGGACAGTCTCTGCAACTGCGAGGACTACAAGAGCATGGTATAAAACCGCAAAGCGCAAAAAGCCATCCCGGAGCGGAAGGAGCCTTCCCTAATGATCTGCACACGCGTCATTGGGAAGGCTCCTTCGCTTTGCCCGGGATGACAGTTTGTTCAGGCGAAAGCTTATTATTGTATGGTTATGTTAATTAAATTATGTAAACTAAATGCTCAGGCGGTCTTCTGGCGGCAGGAGAGGACTTCGAGCTGCTTCTTGTCGCCCGCGCAGATCTGGTCAAGGCTCATGCTGCGGCCGTGGAGTATCGGCTGCCACTTGACGTCGGTCACAAGAGAGGCGGCGCAGATGGGCAGATAGGTGAACATGAAGACGGGAAAGGTCAGCGCGTAGAGGATCTTTTTGCCGGAGGAGCAGTGTATCTGCCGCCACTCGGTCGCGGTGGTTATGGCGCCGATGACGAAGAGCGTCATGTACAGGCTCAGCGCCGTCTGCCCTATCGACAGGGCGAGCGCGCTCAGGTCGCGGCCGGAGCCGAACTCGATGAAGGCGGCGGCGACGTTCACAACGACGCTTGTCCCCGTGAGCACGGCGGCGGGCATGATGTTCATGGCCATATCGTAGCAGGACATGCCGCCCCCGCCGAAGATGCCCCGGAATAGCGTCCCGCCGTAGCGGGCGATGACCTGCAAATAGCCGCGCGACCAGCGCAGGCGCTGCCGCCACGACTGGCGGAAGCTGACGGGCTGCTCATCAAAGACGACGGCCGTGCCGCAATAGCCGATCTTCGTGCCGTGCACCACGTTGTCTATGGTGAACTCAATATCCTCGGTCAGCAGGAAGAAATTCCAGCCGCCGCAGCGCTCGAGCACCCGCTGCGAGAACATGAAGCCGGTGCCGGACACGGCGCAGCTCGTCCCGAGCAGCATACGGGCGTTGTTGAGATAGCGCGCCTCGCGCAGGAACCACAGGGCGTAGCCCGCGGAGATCCAGTTGTCGCCGTAATTCTTGGAGTTGCGGTAGCAGGTGACGACCTCGTAGCCGTCGGAGAAGGTCTTGTTCATCTCGCTTATGTAGTCCGGCGCCATGACGTTGTCCGCGTCGAGCACGAAATAGCCGTCGTATTCGGGTCTGTTTTCCATGGAGCCGAGCATACGCAGCAGGAAGTTGAGCGCATAGCCCTTGCCGACGCGGCTCTTGTCGTGCCGTTCGAAGACGGTCGCTCCCCTGCCGGCGGCGACGCGGGCGGTCGCATCCGTGCAGTTGTCCGCAGCGACATAGATATCCACGAGCTCCGCCGGGTAGTCCTGCGCGCGCACGCTGTCTATGAGCTGGCCTATGACCAGCGCCTCGTTTCGCGCTGCGATGAGCACCGCGTAGCGGTGGAGCTTTGCCGCCGAATGCGGCTTTGCCCTGCCGAGGAGCGAGACCGGGATATAGAAAAACTGGTACGAATAACAGGCAAAAAACAGACACATTATTATAAAATTGATTATCTCGACCGTGCGCATTTCATTTCTCCTTCTTCACGCGGAATGACGTCTGTCCATATCGGAGGAGTCGTCTTCCTCAGTCCATTCCCCGGCCGGATGCAGCTCCGGGACAGGGTCGCTCTCAGGCGGCTCGTTTTTTCTGCATACGCGGTTATATATCATCAGCCCCGCCGCGCTGACGGCCAGCGTCGCGATAAAGACCGCCCCCGCGAACAGATAGCTCTTTGTGCCCAGCGCGTCTCCGCCGAGCGCGGAGGTAATTATGGACGGGAAACGGCCGAGCGAGCAGATGATGAGCAGCGCCGGGAGCTTTATATCCGTAAGCCCCGCGTAAAAGCAGATCAGATCCTTCGGCGTGCCGGGCAGCATAAATATCAGCAGGAGCAGCAGCGTCTTCTTCGGGGAGGATTTCAGGAAGCGAAGCGAGGCGAGCTTCTCCTTTGTGAAAAACAGCTCCGCGAGCCTGGTGCCGAAGCGCCGCGAGAGGAGGAGCACTATCGCGCTGCCGGCGCCGGCGGCGAGCATGCACAGTGTCGTCCCCTTTAAAACGCCGAAGGCGTAGCCGCCCGCTATCTCCAGCGGCTCGCCCGGTATCACGGCCACAAGTATCTGCAGCGCGACCATGCCCATATAGGCGAGCTCTCCCCAGAGGCCGTGCGCCTGTATCCACAGGCGAAACTTCTCCGGCTCGGCCGCGAAGCGGAGCATAGGGACGCCGACATACCGGCACACGAGCGCGGCAAGCAGCAGGAAAACGACCAGCGCCGCGCCCGCCCATAGCTTTTTCCGCCGCGGCGTCAATTCTCTTTGAGCTCTCATGTCCGCCTCCTTCCTTTATGCTTCTGATTATATATAGTCTCTTATTAAAAGTAAATTGGGTGAAACCTTATGAATTCTTTAATTTGCGGTCTTTCCGCTCCCCCTTACCCAAATTATATGTCCGCCGCGCCCGCCCTGCCATAGCTTCGCCTTACAAATCCACCGCCAATCTTACATTTTTGTAACGCGCGAAAGCAATCGAAGTCTGCTGATTATTTTATGTCTACCGTGTTATGTAAACTCTATTTATAGAAAATCATCCCGGGCGCGGCAGAGGGCTCGCCCCCTGCAGTTACAGGAGGGGAAGCTCTCTCGGCGCGCCCGAAATGACAGCGGCTGTGCGGCTGAGACAGCAAACGGTGTCTGAGCCGCGCGAAAATTATTTTTTGCCCACGATGTGATCTTTATCCTTGTATATGCTGTCCGGCGGGACGACGCCGCGGACGCAGGAGGTGGGATAGATGTTCGAGCGACGGCAGACCACGGTGCCGGGATTGAGGACGCTGTTGCAGCCGACCTCGACATTGTCGCCCAATATCGCGCCGAACTTCTTGCGCCCGGTCTCTATGGGCGCGCCGGGCTGCTTGACGACGACGAGGGTCTTGTCGCTCTTGACGTTGCTGGTGATGGAGCCCGCGCCCATGTGCGCCTTATAGCCGAGGACGGAGTCGCCCACATAGTTATAGTGCGGCGTCTGCACGTTGTCGAACAGCACGACGTTTTTCAGCTCCACGGAGTTGCCGACGACCGCCTTCTTGCCGACGATGGCGCTGCCGCGGATGAAGGCGCAGTGGCGTATCTCCGCGCCGTGGTCGATGATGCAGGGCGCGCCGATGTACGCGGAGGGGAAAACTGTCGCGTCTCTCGCTATCCACACGCCCTCCGCGGGGTGGTCGAACTCCTCGTCGCTCAGCGTGGGGCCGAGCGCAAGAATGAAGTCCTTTATCCCGTCAAGCACCTCCCAGGGATAGGTCTTGCCCTCGAAAAGGCCGGAGGCAATGGTCTTGTCGAGATCCAGAAGCTCGTTTATGCTTATCATTGAAATATCTCCCTCAGAATGATCTGAATGATACTATTTGACCTTTATCAGCATCCCGGCGTCGCGCATGGACTTGATGATCTCGTCGACCTTCGCGTCGCACACGCTCTGCTCCGTCGCCTCTACCATGACGCGGAGCACGGGCTCCGTGCCGCTCTTGCGCAACACGACGCGCCCGTCCTCTCCCATGTCGTCCTCGGCGGCCTTGACGGCGGTCTTTACGGCAGTGCAGGCAAGGGTCTCGTCCTTATCCGTCACGACGACGTTTTTCAGCGTCTGCGGATACATGGTCATGCCGAGGGCGAGCTCGGAGAGGGGCTGCTTCGTCTCGCAGATGACCTCCATGAGCTTTATCGCGGTCAGCAGGCCGTCGCCGGTGTTGGCGAGCTGGCCGAAGATGATATGTCCGGACTGCTCCCCGCCGATGAGGTAGCCGTTGCGGCGCATATTCTCCGCCACGTACTTGTCGCCCACGGCGGTCTTCTCGTAGCCGATGCCGAGCTTGTCGAGCGCTTTATAGAGACCCATGTTGGACATGATGGTGGTGACGACGTGCGAATTGCCGAAGACGCCCCTGTCCTGCATATACTTTGCGCAGATATACAGGATATGGTCGCCGTTTATGACCTCGCCCTTCTCGTCCACCGCAAGGCAGCGGTCGGCGTCCCCGTCAAAGGCAAAGCCTGCGTCGAGGCGGTTTTCAACCACGAACTTCTGTAGCTGCTCGATATGCGTCGAGCCGCAGCCGACGTTGATATTCAGCCCGTCGGGGCGGTTGCTGACGACATAGGTGTCCGCGCCGAGCGCGTCAAAAATGCTCTTGGCCATCATCCAGGTGCTGCCGTTGGCGCAGTCGAGGCCGATGCGGCGGTTCTTATACGAGCGCGTGGCGAGCGAGATGAGGTAGCCGATATAGCGGTTGCGCCCGGCGGAATAGTCGATGGTGCAGCCGATGGCTTCGCGATAGGCGTAGGGGAGCTGCTCGTCGGAGTCGAGATAGGCCTCTATCGCGTCGAGCACCTCGTCCTCCATCTTCTCGCCGTCGGCGTTGAGGAGCTTTATGCCGTTGTCCTGGAAGGGATTGTGGCTCGCCGAGATCATGATGCCGCAGTCGAAATCGTCCGCCCGGGCTATGTATGAGACACTCGGCGTGGTGGTGACGTGCAGCAGATAGGCGTCCGCCCCGGAGGCGGTGAGGCCGGCGCAGAGGCCGGACTCGAACATATAGCTCGAGCGGCGGGTGTCCTTGCCGATGACTATCTTGGCCTTGTGCTCCCGGCCGTAATACCAGCCGAGAAAGCGGCCGATTTTAAATGCGTGTTCGACGGTCAGCTCCTTGTTGGCCTCGCCGCGAAAGCCGTCCGTCCCGAAATATTTACCCATTGATCGTTCCTCCTGTGCAGAATATCCCGCGGGATAGCCCGCGCTTCAAAGTTTCGTCGCCGCCGCGCCGTCGAGATAGACGGTGACCTCCGGCGGGAGCTGCAAAAACGCCGCGGGGACTATGCTGTCGTCCCTGGCGTAGAGCATGTTGAACGCGGCCTCGGCCTTGCCCTCGCCGAGAGCAATAACAATTATCTCCCGCGCCGAGACTATGGTCTTCACGCCCATTGTGAGCGCGTACTCCGGCGTGTTCTCCGCGCCGCCGAAGCTCCCGGCAAGCCCGGCGCGCGTGGAGGCGGTCAGCTTCTGGACATGCGTGAGCGTGTCGTAGGCCGTGGCCGGCTCGTTGTAGCCTATGCTCGCGTTCGCGCCGAGGTCGAGCAGCGCGAGGTCAAGCCCGCCCGCGGCGGCAATCATGGCGTCGTAGTCCGCGGCGTTGCCGCGCGTCGGAAAGGCGCAGTTTTCGGGCTTTATGTCGGTTTTCGAGATAAAGCCCGTCTCCAGCGCGCGGCGAAGGCTCTTCTCCTCCGGGACGTCCGCAAGCTCCGCGACGGCAAAGAGCCTCGCCCGCTCAAAGCTGAGCTCGCCCGCGGCGCAGCGCCGGGACAGCTCCCCAAGCAGCGGCGCGGTATCCTCCCCTGCGCCGAGCGCTATCGCGGCGTCCGGTTTTTCCCGCAGAAGGCCACTCACCTGCTCCGCCGCCTTTTTTAAAAGATCGTCGTAATTTAAAACAACTGTTTTCATTTTCCACCTCGATAATATGTTTCTGCTTTTCGGGCAGAATATAGCAATAACATGATGTTCAGAAATGCGGCCATGGCGATAGTGATCGTGAGAACGCTGATAATCTACTTTTCCCTGCTGGTAACGATGCGCCTGCTCGGCAAGCGGCAGCTCGGCGAAATGGAGCTGTCCGAATTCGTGCTGGCGGCGCTCATCGCGGATCTGGCCGCGCATCCGCTACAGGATATCGGCATCCCGATAATAAACGGGCTTGTGCCGATAATCACGCTGTTCTGCTGCGAGGTGCTCATCGCCGGAGCGGCCATGAAGAACATACGCCTGCGCTCGCTTCTCTTCGGCAAGCCCAGCCTGCTCATTATACGCGGCAGGATATCGCAGCGTGAGATGCGCAAGAACCGCTTCACCTCGGACGAGCTGTATGAGGAGCTGAGAACGCAGGGCTGCATGGATATCAGCAAAATAGAATACGCCATTTTAGAGACCGACGGGCAGCTGAACGTCATCCTCTATCCGGCGGAGCGCCCCGTCACCGCCTCCCTGCTCAAGCTCGATGCGGGAGAGGGCGGCTACCCCGCCATCATCGTCAGCGACGGGCACATCCTTGAGGCGAACCTCCGCCATATGGGGCGCGACCTGAACTGGCTGAACAAGCAGCTCCGGGAGCGCGGCCACAGCGACGCCTCGAGCATCTTTCTCATGACCGTAAACGACTCCGGGCAGGTATACTTTGCGCCGAAGGAGGACAGCTGATGAAACGGGAGCTTTGCGCCGGGGCGCTGCTTCTGCTGCTGATACTCGGCGCGGCGCTGAACATCCGGCATATCGACGCGCTGACCGGCGCCGTGAGCGGCTGTCTTGAGCGCGCGGAGGCAGAGGCGGGGCTGGGCGACTACGAGGCCGCGCTCGGCGCGCTCGACCGCGGCCTCGCGATATGGGACGGCGCGCACGGCTATACCAACGTCTTCATCCGGCATCCGGAGCTCGACGACACCTACGACTGCTTTTACGAGCTGAGGGAGACCCTGCTGCAAAGGGACGTGGCGGCGCTGCCCGCGGCGTTTCAAAAGGTGCAGTACCATCTGGACTGCATCGCGTTCATGGAGCATATCTCCGCCGGGAGCGTGTTTTAGGTCTTTTCCGTGAGGAGCTTCGACAGCTCCTCCATGAAGGTGTTGATGTCCTTAAAGCTGCGGTAGACGGAGGCGAAGCGCACATAGGCCACCTCGTCCACCCCCTTTAGCCGGGTCATGACCATCTCGCCGATGACAGAGGTGCTGACCTCGCGCTCGAGATTGCCCTGCAGCTCCTGCTCGATATCCTCAGCTATCTTTTCAAGCGTTTGCAGCGGTACGGGGCGCTTTTCGCAGGCTCTCACCATGCCGTTTATAAGCTTCACCTTGTCAAAGGACTGACGGCTCCCGTCGCGCTTGACGACGACCAGCGGCAGCCGCTCAATTATCTCATAGGTGGTAAAGCGCTTCTGACAGGACAGGCACTCTCTGCGCCTGCGTATCGTAGAACCCTCCTCGGCGGGTCTTGAGTCGATAACTTTGCTCTCGGAATATCCGCAAAAGGGACATCTCATCTCTAATCTCTCCTTAAACCGTTCTCATAATTCGCGTTTTAGAAATTTACTTCATAAAGCCTTAAAATTATATCACAGCACCCTGCACATTTCTACATTTTCTTTTCCCTTTGCCGCACTTTATTGGCGCAGCGCCCTCACACATAGGGGCTGAGGCAGTTTTTCACGGTCGAGTTCACAAAGCGCGTCACCTGCTCCCTGTCATACTTGCCGTAGGTCTGCTCGATGACCATCAGCAGGCCGCTCGCAAGGCAGATAAAGAGCATGTCCATCTCCTCGTCCGTCGCCCTTTTCAGATACTTTTTCCACAGGGGCACGCTCCGCTCCCGCGCGAGCGCCACTATCTTGCGCACAAAGCTGACGTCGTTGCCGCTGAACACCAGCACGCGGCAGAGCTCATAGTTGCTGTCGATCATGTCGAAAATGGAGGACACCAGAGCCTTCGCGTCGAGCGAGCTCAGATCCCTCAGCGACTCTCCGAGCTGCTCAAGCATCTCGTTTTCAAGCTGCTCGAGCAGGTCGAAGCAATCCCGGTAGTGCTTATAAAAGGTCGCCCGGTTCAGCCCGGCAAGCTCGCACACCTCCTTGACGGTGATCTGGTTGACGGGTCTGGTCTCCATGCATTTGAGCAGCGCCTCCCGCAGCACCTTTTTTGTATACCTCACACGCGCGTCCGTCTTCATTTTTCTCTCCGTTCACAAAAAGTTTTCATGATAAATCAACAGTTCCCGCCGCACTGTCGAATATCTTTCACGCGGCGGCGCTTTGCCGATTGCCGTTTTCCCACAGCGGGATTATATTATAAATGTGAAAGAAAATCAACACGTGTCGAATGCAGACTTCAGCTTGAAGCGTGCTGAAAGGAATGGTGATAAAATGTTTGATCTGTATCTCGTGACCGGCGCGACGGGTTAGCTGGGGAATGTACTTATTAAAAAACTCTGCGCGGCGGGCGCGCGGGTGAGAATACTCGTGCGCTCCGAGCGCAGAGAGGTCGAGCTGCCGGAGAAGGTCGAGCTTGTGCGCGGCCAGGTGGAGGACATCTCCTCTCTTGAGGCTTTTTTTGCCGGCGATATGGGGAACGCCTGCCTTATCCACTGTGCGGGCGTCGTCTCTATCGTCTCCGGCGCGGACGACAGGCTTCAGCGCGTGAACGTCGAGGGGACGAAAAACATCATGGACGCCGCGCAGGAGCACGGCGTGGGGAGGGTCGTATACGTGAGCTCCGTGCACGCGATACCCGAAAGACCCTGCGGCAACGCCATCTCGGAGGCGGAGCGCTTTTCGCCGGAGCTGGTCGTCGGCGGCTACGCCAAGAGCAAGGCCGAGGCGACCGCCTATGTGCTCGAGGCAGCCAGACGCGGGCTGAACGTGAGCGTCGTCCATCCCTCCGGGATAATCGGCCCCTACGACAACGGCCTCGGCAGCATCACGAGCACCATTATAAGCTACTGCCGCGGCAAGCTGCCCATGGGCGTGTCCGGCGGCTATGACTTTGTGGATGTGCGCGACGTGGCGGACGGCATCATCGCCTGCGCGCAGCGCGGCCGGGCCGGCGAGTGCTATATCCTCTCCAACCGCTACGCCAGCGTCAGGGAGATACTCGGCACGGTGAAGACGCTTGTAAAGGGTCGGCGGATCCTCGCTTACGTGCCGCTGGGGCTCGTGAAGCTCGCCGCGCCACTGTGCGAAAAGATCAGCCTGAGAAAGCACGAAGCTCCCTTCCTGACGCCGTACTCCGTCTACACGCTCTCCAGCAACGCCGCCTTCTCCCACGAGCGCGCCAGCCGCGAGCTGGGCTATCGCCCGAGAGAGCTGCGCGACACGCTCAGCGACATGGTACAGTGGCTCGCCGCGACAGGCAAAATAAAACTCAAGGCCTGAGCGAAGCGAAGGGTCTTTCCCGGGCAGGCCGCCATTGCGGCCGTTCAGGGAGAGACCCTTCGTCATTATGCTCTCAGTATGACAGGCTTTTTCACGGCAGGCCGGTCCCCCCGCCCGCGCGCTTATTTTTTATATCCCGTCTCAAAATCCACGATGTTTTTGAGCTCTCCCCCGCTCAGCATCGCCGCGAGGTTTTCGGCCGCTATGTCCACTATCCGCTCGAAGGTCTCCGGCAGGTGATAGAAGCCGGACACATGCGGCGTTATCACGAGGTTTTCAAGCCCCCACAGCGGGGAGTCCGCGGGCAGAGGCTCCCGCTCGGTCACGTCTATCGCGGCGGCGGCAATCTTTCCGTCGCGCAGCGCCCGATACAGCACCTCCGAAGCCACCGCGCCGCCGCGCCCGCAGTTGATGAAAAACGCCGTCGGCTTCATCAGCTCGAAGCGCTCGGCCGTATAAACATAAGCCGTCGCCCCGGTGCCCGGCAGGAACGAGGCCACGGCGTCCGCGCGCGCGAGCACGCTGTCCAGCGCGTCCTCGGTGTACAGCTCGTCCGCGCAGTCCGGGCAGGGACCCGGTCTGCGCTTGACGCCGACGACATGAGCGCCCAGCGACTTCACCAGCGCCGCGAAATGCGTCCCGATATCGCCGAGGCCGACCACGGCCACCACGGCGTCTGTCATCGACACGACCTTGCCGGCGTCGCTCCACTCGTGCCGGCTCTGCGCGTCGCGGTACAGATACAGCTTTTTTTGCAGCATGAGCAGCAGCGCGAGGGTGTGCTCCGACACGGCCTTGCTGTACGCGCCGGTCGCGTTTGTCAAAACGGTATTTTTCGAGAGCACGCCGGGGACGATATAGTTGTCCGCCCCGGCGGAGCTGAGCTGGAAAAGCTCGAGCCTTTCCGAGGCCTTGAGCTTCCGGGGCGATACGTTGCCGATAATTATATCCGCCTCGGCTATCTGCTCCTCGGTGGCGTCGCGCGGCAGCGTATACACGAAACGGCAGCCTTTTCCGGCGGCCTCCAGCTTTTTTCTGTGCCGCTCCTCGACGGGCAGCGCTATCAGGACATTTTTCATAATTTTGACTTTTCCTTTCGTTTGGCTTTAAGGCGCAGCCGTTTCGGCCGCCGTAAAGGCGGCGGGAGAAACCGCGCCCGGATTTTAATGATGCCCGAGCCTGCTTCAGGCTCTCCCTTTCCTTAGCAAAATGTTTATCGCACTCGGAGCCGCGCCGGGCTCTCCGAGGGATGACAAACGGCGGGGCGGCCTGTATAATCATATATAATAAATGTAAAAAGGAGCCATTGCAAGCATGAAAAATCTGTTTTTTGGCGGACCCATAATAACGCTCTCCGAACCGCTGTATGCCGACGCGATGCTCACGGACGGCGGGCGCGTCCTCGCCCTCGGCTCTCTTGACGCTCTGCGCGCCGCCGCGCCCGGCGCGAGGGAGACCGATCTGCGCGGCAGAACGCTGGCGCCCGCCTTCATCGACGCGCACAGCCACTTTACGCAGATGGCAAGCTCTCTTTTGCAGGTGTCCGTGGACGGCGCGGACAGCGTGGAAAAGCTGAGAGCGCGCATCGCCGGCTTTATCGAGGAGACGGCGCTGCGCCCGGGCGAGTGGATAACTGCCCGGGACTACGACAACAACCTCTTCCCCGGCGCGCGGCATCCCGCGCTCGGCGAGCTTGACAGCCTCGCCCCCGGCTACAGGCTGACGCTCCAGCACAAATCCGGCCACATGGGGCTGTTCAACTCCGCGGCGCTCGCCGCGCTCGGCCTTACGCCGGATACGCCCGACCCGGAGGGCGGCGCAATAGGCCGGAAGGACGGCGCGCTCACCGGCTATATGGAGGAAAACGCCTTCTTTTCCTATCTAAAGAAAATACCCATGCCCGGCATCGACGCTCTCATGGGCGCTTACGGCAGGGCGCAGGATATCTACGCCGCGCAAGGCATCACGACCATGCAGGAGGGCATGCTGGTAAAGGAAATGCTGCCGCTCTATGCGGAGCTTCTCCGCCGCGACATTCTGAAGCTCGACCTTGTGGTCTACCCCTGCCCGGACTGTCTCGACGCGGCGCGCGGGCTCGTCGCCGCCTCCGGCTCAAGGCGCTGCCGCGTCGGCGGGATCAAGATCTTTCTTGACGGCTCGCCACAGGGGCGCACGGCCTGGATGCGCAGTCCCTATCTCGGCGGAGACGGCGGCTACTGCGGCTACGGCACCATGACCGACGAGCAGGTGCTCGACGCGTTCCGTCTCGCCGCGCGTGAAAAGACGCAGCTTCTCGCCCACTGCAACGGCGACGCCGCCGCCGCGCAGTTCCTGCGCTGCCTCGCGCTCGCCGAGCGGGAGCACCCCGTGCTCCGCACCCTGCGCCCGGTCATCATTCACGGCCAGCTTCTCGGCCTCGACCAGCTCGAGACCGCGGCGAGGCTCGGCGCGACCGTCTCCTTCTTTGTGGCGCACGTGTACCACTGGGGCGAGGTGCACATCAAAAACTTCGGCCTTGACAGGGCGTCGGAGATCAGCCCCGCGGCCTCCGCGAAGCGCGCCGGCCTCCCCTTCACCTTCCACCAGGACGCCCCCGTCATCCAGCCCGACATGCTCGAGACGGTCTGGTGCGCCGTGAACAGGCGCACGGCGGGCGGAACGACCCTTGGCGAAGGGGAAAAGCTCTCCGCGCTCGAGGCGTTAGAGGCCGTCACCCTCTCCGCCGCGCGGCAGTACGGCGAGGAGAGCTCTAAGGGCTCTCTCGCGCCCGGAAAGCTCGCGGATTATATCCTTCTCGACCGCGACCCTCTCGCCGTCGGAGCCGACGAGCTGCGAGAAATACGTGTCCTTTGCACCTGCAAGGAGGACACGCCCGTCTTCACCGCCAGCGACCTTTGATACAGCGGCGTTTTCCCGCTTCCTTTTTCTGAAATGCGGCATTGTGTTTTCACCGCGCCTGTGTTATATTGTGCAAACATGGGTTTGACGCTATTGATGTACTTTCGGGAGAGCTGACGCGATGCAGGGCACGGATGAAAAAGTAAACCAGATAACCGACGGCGTGATATGGAAACAGCTGCTGATATTCTTCTTCCCCATCTTGCTGGGGACTTTGTTTCAGCAGCTGTATAATACTGTTGACGCGATGATTGTCGGCCGCTTTGTCGGCAAGGCGGCGCTGGCGGCGGTGGGCGGCTCGGCCGCGCAGATACTGAACCTCCTCATCGGCTTCTTCACGGGTCTGTCCTCCGGCGCGACGGTCATCATCGCCCAGTTCTACGGCGCGAAGGAGCATGAGGACGTCTATCACGCGGTGCGCACGGCGACGGTCGTCGCCATCGCCTGCGGCGCGATAATGACACTGCTCGGTCTCGCCGCGACGCCGTGGCTCCTGCGCGTCATGCAGACGCCGGAGGAGACCGTGGCGGATTCGGCGGTCTATCTGCGGATAGTGTTCCTGTCGATGATACCGGGTATGCTCTACAACATGGGCTCCGCCATACTGCGCGCCATAGGTGACTTCAAGCGGCCGCTGTACTTCCTCATTATCTGCTGCGCGCTGAACGTCGCGCTCGACCTGCTGTTCGTGAGCGTTTTCAAAATGGGCGTCGCGGGCGTCGCCATTGCGACCTCCATATCCCAGCTCGTCAGCGCGCTCATGGTCTGCGCCTTCCTCATCCGCACGAAGGAGAGCTACCGGCTCGACCTGCGGCGGCTCCGAGCCGACAGAAGGCTGCTGCGCCGCACGGTGCGCATCGGTCTGCCGACCGGCCTGCAATCGGTGCTTTACGCGGTGTCGAACATGATAATCACCGCCTCCATCAACACCTTCGGCACGGACACCGTCGCCGCGTGGGTCGCCATGGGCAAGCTCGACGCGCTCAACTGGCTGATACTCAGCTCCTTCGGCATCTCCATGATGACCTTTGTCGGCCAAAATTACGGGGCGCGGCACTATGAGCGCGTCAAGAGCGGCATGAGGCTCGGTCTCATAATGGCCTTCAGCGCCTCCGTTTTGACCACCCTTCTGTTTCTCAGCTCCGGCAGGTTCTTCTTTGCGCTCTTCACTGAGGACGCGCTCGTAAAGCAGCTCGCCATAAGGCTGATGCTGTATATGGCTCCGTGGTACTGGCTCTTCGTGCCGGTGGAGATAATCAGCGGCAGCCTGCGCGGCATGGGCGACACCATTGTGCCGACCTTTATCACCGCCGTAGGCATCTGCCTTGTGCGCGTCGTCTGGATATTTACCGTCGTCCCGCTCTGGCATGACATGCTTGCCGTCACCGTAAGCTATCCCCTGACCTGGGGTCTCACGGCGGTCGCCTTCATCGTCTATTTCCTGTGTTTTCGGAGAAAGCGGCTCGTCGAGGAGCCGGAAATATAAATACGCGCAAAAAACCTGCCGTCCCGGAGCAAGACAGGGAGGGACTATCTAAAAGAGTCTCCCTGTTTTCAGCTTTGGACGGCAGGCTTTTTGCGCGGCAATTCCTTTTATTCCCTTCGCGCGCGCGGCTTCGGGACGCCCGCGAGGCAGAAGGGCAGCTCGAGGTGGTTGCCCTCCATCAGCGCCCTGTCGCGCAGCAGCTCGCCGGCGGGGCCGTCGGCCGCGAGGCGGCCGTGGTGCAGCAGCAGCACCCTGTCGCAGGTCTCGAGCACCATGTCGAGATCGTGCGTCGCGATTATCTTCGTCACGGGCAGGGCGTTGAGCGTGTTTATCAGCTTTCTCCGGTTCTGCGGGTCGAGCGCGGTGGACGGCTCGTCCATGAGCATGTATTTCGGCTGCATGGCGAGTATCGTCGCTATCGCGGCCATGCGCTTCTCGCCGCCGGATATCTTGTGGTTGTGCCGGTGCTTGAGATATGTCAGCTCCAGCTCCTCGAGCGTTTTATCCGCCGCGGCCTCGGCCTCGACGCGGCTCATGCCGTAGTTTATGGGGCCGAAGATCATATCCTCGAACACCGTCGGCATGAACATCTGGTTATCCGAATCCTGCAGGACATAGCCGAGCGACTTGCGTATCGCGGGGAGATTTTCCCGCGTCATCTCAAGGCCGTCTATTGTTATCTTGCCCTCGCATTTTATGAGGCCGAGCGCGGCCTTCATCACCGTGGACTTGCCCGCGCCGTTGGCGCCGATGAGGCCGACCTGCTCGCCGGGGTCGATGTTGAAGGACAGCTCCTTAAGCATCGGCTTCTCGCCCGGATATGCGAAGCTCACGTTTTCAAAGCGTATCATCCTTTAACCTCCCGTAATAAGCAGCCCGAGCAGCGCCGGGACATTGTACAGCCGCGCCGAGACGATGAGCGCCGCGCAGACCGCCGCGACGAGCCAGGAGCGGCGGTTCACCGCCCTGCCTCCGGCATAGTAAAACTCGCCGTGGAAGCCCCTGAGCTCCATGCTCTCGTAGAGCGCGTCCGCCCTGTCCATGCTCCGCAGCAGGAGCTGGCCGAGGAACGAGCCCCAGGCGGAGATGTTCAGACCCCTCTGCCCCGGTGCGCGGAGCTGATAGGCCTCCGTCATCACGGAAACCTCGCCGAGCAGCACCGAGATATACCGGAAGGTCAGCAGCAGAAGCGAGCTGAGTATCTTCGGGAAATGCAGCTTTCTCAGCGCGCCGCAGATCTCCTCTATGGACGTGGTCGCTATCAGCAGGAACGACGCCATCAGGCAGAAGACGCCCTTCATCATCAGCGTCGCCATGGAAACGACCCCTCCGCTTATGCCGAGGCCGAAGACCCAGGTCATTACCTCGCGGTCGAAAATGGGGTTGAAGAGCCCGACGGCGCAGACCAGCGGCATGACGATGCGCAGCTTGTAAAAGCAGGTGTGCACCGGTATCATGCCCGCCTGATACCCGGCGACCGGGAAGAGCAGCATGACGAACAGCCCCGTAAAGTCGTATTTATCGAAGGAGACGACGACAAATATGTACAGCACGGTCATAAACAGCTTGGAGGACGGACTGAGCCTGTGCATGGGCGAATCCTGCGCCGCCAGCTCGTCCATCGCTTGCAGCTCAAGCCCCGCCTTTTCCGCCTTGTTCATCTTCTCCCCCCTTTCCCGCGACAGCGCGTAATACGCATAACCGGGTCTGCGGCAAGCTCCGCCGAAGCGCAGCCTGCCGCAAACCCATATTGTTTTTGATTTATTTTACTGCGCGGCAGTCTTCTTCTTGCGGAAGAAACCGCCCGCGACGCAGGCGAGCGCCGCGACGCCCGCGACTATCGCCGAGCCCACGAGGCCGGAGGCCGCCGTCCCGGCGGGATTCTCCTCGTCGCCTTTTATCGAGTAATCCGGCAGCAGCGCCGTCTTTTCCTGTATCTCGCCCGCCGTGTCGGCGGCGGAGCTTGAATAGCCGTAGCTGTCCTCGTTCAGGCCGAGGTTCGCGGAATACCCGCTGTCCTCGTTGCCGAAGAGGCTCCATTCCAGCCCGTCGGGGTTGGAGCTCGCCAGGAGGGACAGTCCCCCGCCGACAAGCACGGCGAAAGCCGCAAGGATGAGAATGGTTTTTTTAAAGGAGAATCTCCCCTCCGCCGTCTCGCCGGTATTCAGATCCTTTATAAGCTCCGGGCGGCTCTCATAGATAAAGAGCAGCACCGCCGCCGTGACCAGACCCTCTATAAGGCCGATGGCCAGATGCACGGGCAGCATCACGCCGCAGAACAGGCCGAAGGGCAGCTCCGTGATTCCGGAAAGGCTCGTCTCCGCGACGACCGAGAACGCGCCGAGCTGCAGCGTGAGCACGCAGCCCGCGACGGACGCAAGGATGAGCTTCAGCCGGTTGGCCGCCTTGCAGCCCCTGCCCGAGAACAGTCTGCCGCGCATAATCGGGCGGTATATCAGGAAATAGCCGACAAAGCAGCCGTAAAAGGCCATGTTCCATATGTTCGCGCCGAGCGCCATCAATCCGCCGTCGGCGAAGAACAGGCACTGTATCGCCAATATCACGACCATCGACAAAAAGCCCGCCCAGGGGCCGAGCACCCCGGTGAGCATCATGCCCCCGCAGATATGCCCCGAGGAGCCTGTACCGGGGATAGTGAAGTTCACCATCTGTCCGGCGAAGATCAGCGCCGACATGACCGCCATCGTGGGCAGCTTTTTCGACGTGGGTTCAAGCTGGAGCTTCTCCTCTTTTTTGAGCTTTGCCACCGATACTCCCGCGGCGGCGGTGGAAGCGGCGTACATTACCGCGGCCACGGTCGGCGCGAGCAGCGCGTCTGCCATATGCATGATACCTACCTGCCTTTTTTCTGTTGTGCCTATATTTTAACATCCCTCCGCGCAGATTTTAAGCCCCCCCGGGGGATAGAAACATCCCCCGGGAGGGCCTAAATAATGCACAAATATAGCTGGCTGGTTTTATGCGCTTTTCACAAAGAGCGGCGCATTATCGGATAGTCTTCGCGTTCCCGACTTATTTCAGCGCTTCGGCGGTGGCGACAGCCACGGCGACGGTCGCGCCAACCATGGGGTTGTTGCCCATGCCGAGGAAGCCCATCATCTCCACATGCGCGGGGACGGAGGAGGAGCCTGCGAACTGGGCGTCGGAGTGCATACGACCCATGGTGTCGGTCATGCCGTAGGAGGCGGGGCCGGCGGCCATGTTGTCCGGGTGCAGGGTGCGACCCGTGCCGCCGCCGGAGGCGACGGAGAAGTACTTCTTGCCCTGCTCGATGCATTCCTTCTTATAGGTGCCGGCGACGGGATGCTGGACGCGGGTGGGGTTGGTGGAGTTGCCGGTGATGGAGACGTCAACGCCCTCAAAGTGCATGATGGCCACGCCCTCGCGCACATCGTCGCAGCCGTAGCAGCGGACAGCGGCGCGCTCGCTCTCGGAGTAGCGGATCTCGCGGACTATCTTGAGCTCGCTGGTGTAGTAGTCGAACTGGGTCTGGACATAGGTGAAGCCGTTGATGCGGGAGATGATCTGGGCGGCGTCCTTGCCTAGACCGTTGAGGATGACGCGCAGCGGCTGCTTGCGAGCCTTGTTGGCGTTCTTGACGATGCCGATGGCGCCCTCTGCGGCGGCAAAGGACTCGTGTCCGGCGAGGAAGGCGAAGCACCTGGTGTCGTCGCTGAGTAGCATCGCGCCGAGGTTGCCGTGGCCGAGACCGACCTTGCGGTCCTCCGCGACGGAGCCGTCGAGGCAGAAGCTCTGCAGGCCGACGCCTATCAGCTTCGCGGCCTCGGCAGCGCTCTTCGCGCCGGCCTTTATCGCGATGGCCGCGCCCACGCAGTATGCCCAGCAGACGTTCTCAAAGCAGATGGGCTGGATGCCCTTCGATATCTCATACGGGTCGAAGCCCTTGGCCTTGCAGAGCTCTCTGCACTCCTCCACGGAGCTGAGGCCGTACTGAGCGAGGACGCCGTTTATCTTGTCTATTCTTCTGTCGTAGTTCTCAAACAGAGCCATTATTTCGTCCCCCTCCTATTATTCCTGACGCGGGTCTATGTATTTGACCGCCGCGTCCCACTGGCCGTAGTGGCCGGTTGCCTTCTTCATGGCCTCATTCGCGTCAATGCCCTTCTTGACGAAGTCCATCATCTTGCCGAGGCTCACGAACTCGTAGCCTATGATCTCGTCGGCCGCGTTGAGGGCGATCTTTGTGACATAGCCCTCGGTGAGCTCGAGATAGCGGGGGCCTTTTTCCCTGGTGGCGAACATCGTGCCTATCTGGGAGCGCAGACCCTTGCCGAGATCCTCGAGAGAGGCGCCGACGGCGAGCCCGTCCTCGGAGAAGGCGGACTGGGAACGGCCGTATACGATCTGCAGGAACAGCTCGCGCATGGCGGTGTTTATGGCGTCGCACACAAGGTCGGTATTGAGCGCCTCAAGGATGGTCTTGCCGATGAGTATCTCGGAGGCCATGGCGGCGGAGTGGGTCATGCCGGAGCAGCCGAGCGTCTCGACGAGGGCTTCCTCGATAACGCCGTTTTTGATGTTGAGGGTCAGCTTGCAGGCGCCCTGCTGCGGCGCGCACCAGCCGATGCCGTGCGTGAAGCCGGAAATGTCGGAGATCTGCTTGGCCTGGACCCATTTGCCCTCCTCGGGGATGGGCGCGGGGCCATGATACGCGCCCTTGGCGACCGGGCACATGTGCTGTACTTCTGAGGTGTAGATCATAGCTATTCCCTTTCTGTATTAAAAAATAGGGTACGTTATTTTACGATAAGGCACTCGCCGGTCATCTCTTTCGGGACGTCCAGACCCATGAGGGTGAGGATGGTGGGGGCGATATCGGCGAGGCGGCCGTCCCTGAGCCGGATTCCGCTCTTGCAGACGGCGAAGGGGACGGGGTTGGTGGTGTGCGCCGTGTTGACCCGGCCGCTCGCGTCGAACATGCAGTCGGCGTTGCCGTGGTCGGCGGTGACGAGCAGGACGGTGTCAGGATGCTTCTCTGCCTCCGCCATGGCCCTGCCCATGCAGGCGTCTACGGTCTCGACGGCGGTGACGGCGGCCGCCATCACTCCGGTATGGCCGACCATGTCGCAGTTTGCGAAGTTGCAGACGATGAGAGCGTATTTGTCGGACGCGATGGCCTCGACGCATTTATCCGCGACCTTTTCCGCGCTCATCTGCGGGATGAGGTCATAGGTGGGAAACTCCTTGGGCGACGGCACAAGACAGCGCTCCTCGCCCTCGGCCTGCTTTTCAACGCCTCCGTTGAAGAAGAAGGTCACATGGGCGTACTTCTCTGTCTCCGCCACGCGAAACTGCCTGAGACCCTTCGCGCTGATATAGTCGCCGAGGGTGTTCGCGATGGCCTCCGGCGGATAGGCGATGGGCAGACCCAGCGCCTCGTCGTACTGCGCGGTGCAGACATAGGAGAGCGGGTACACGGTCTTTTTGCGCGCGAAGCCGTCGAAATCGGGCAGATTCAGCGCCCAGGTCATCTCGCGCGCCCTGTCGGGGCGGAAGTTCATGAATATCACGCTGTCGCCGGTGTTAATAACGCCCTCCGGGCAGACGACCACGGGCTTTACGAACTCGTCCGTCACGCCCTCGGCGTAGCTCGCCTCGACGGCGTGCACGGCGTCCGGGTCTGAAACGCCCTCGCCGCAGACGATGGCGTTGTAGCCCAGCTCGACGCGATCCCAGCGCTTGTCCCTGTCCATGCCGTAAAACCGGCCCTGTACGGTGGCAATGCGGGCGTTGCCGAGCTCGGCGCACTTGTCGGCGAGCTGCTTAACAACGCCCGCGCCGCTCTTCGGCGCGACGTCGCGCCCGTCGAGATAGCAGTGGACGTATACCTTCTCCACGCCGCGCTTTTTCGCCATATCGAGGATGGCGAAAATGTGGCTCAAATGGCTGTGGACGCCGCCGGTGGACAGCAGACCCATGATGTGCAGCGCTTTTTTATTGTTTTTCGCGTCGTCCATGGCCTTTATATAGACCGGATTGTCGAAGAACTTGCCGCTCTCGATCTCCCGGCTTATCTTGGGCAGGATCTGGAACACCACGCGGCCGGCGCCGATATTGGTGTGCCCCACCTCGGAGTTGCCCATCTGTCCCTCGGGCAGACCCACGTCCAGTCCGGAGGCGGACAGCTTCGAGCAGGGGTTGTCGGCAAACAGCCGGTCGAGGTTCGGCTTGTTCGCCGTGGTCACGGCGTTGCCGGCGCTGGGCGCGGCAAGACCGTAGCCGTCAAGGATTATAAGAACCGCTTTTTTTGCCATATTCGCTTCGCGCTCCTATCAGTCCTGCGCCGTGGCGGCGATTATCGCGGAGAAGTCGGCGGGCTTGAGGGACGCGCCGCCGATGAGGCCGCCGTCGATGTCGGGCATTGCGAGAAGCTCGGAGGCGTTCTTGGCGTTCATGCTGCCGCCGTAGAGGATGCTGACGGCGCGGGCGGGGCGGGCGCCGTAAATCTTGCGCACTACCGCGCGGATGCCCTCGCAGACCTCCTGCGCCTGCTCGGCGGTGGCGGTCTTGCCGGTGCCGATGGCCCAGATGGGCTCATAGGCGATTATGCAGCGGCGCAGCTGGGTGGCGTCAATGCCGCTGAGCGCGGCCTTCACCTGATAGGCGACATATTCCATGGTCAGATCCATCTCGCGCTGCTCAAGGCTCTCGCCGACGCAGATTATCGGGGAAACGCCCGCCTCGAGCAGGGCTCTGGCCTTGGCGTTGACGAGCATGTCGCTCTCGGCGTGGTACTGGCGGCGCTCGGAGTGGCCGACGATGCAGTACTTCGCGCCCGCGTCGGCTAGCTGGCTCGCTGAGATCTCGCCGGTGTACGCGCCCTTGTCGAATTTGGAGACGTCCTGCGCGCCCGCGGCAACCTTGCACTCCTTGCCGGCCTTGATGAGCGCGGGAACCATCACCGCCGGGGCGCAGAGCACCACGTCGCAGCTTCTGGTCTTGGGCATGGCCGCCTTAAGCTCCTCCATAAAGGGCTTGATGGAGGAGGTGAGCATATTCATCTTCCAGTTGCCGGCTATAACGGTCTTGC
>JAYFNM010000081.1:0-2423 GCA_034933465.1 Oscillospiraceae bacterium
GGAGTATTTGAAATACGCTTTTGTGGACGCCGCGAGCTGCATTTTCTTCGGCCTCGACGGGCAGATAGACCGCGGCAGAACCGACGCGGCCATAGCCGCCGCGCTGGCCGAGAACGAGAGGATAGTCATCCCCGGCTTCTACGGCCGCCTTCCGTCGGGCCGCGTGAAGGTCATGACCCGCGGCGGCAGCGATATCACCGGCGCGCTCGCCGCGGCCGCGGTGAACGCCGATGTGTACGAGAACTGGACGGACGTGTCCGGCATACTCATGGCCGACCCGCGCATAGTGGCCGATCCGCAGCCGATAGCGAAGGTCACCTACGCGGAGCTGCGCGAGCTTGCGTTCATGGGCGCGTCGGTTCTGCATGAGGACTCCATACAGCCCGTGAAGGAGCGCGGCATCGCGCTCAACATCAGGAACACCAACCGGCCGCAGGACCCGGGCACGATGATAGTCGAGAATATCGGCGCGGACGGGGACAGCGACAGGCTCATAACCGGCATCGCCGGGCGGCGCAACTTCACCATCATCACCGTCCAGAAGCGCAATATCAATATCTCCGTCACGCTCCGGCAGACGCTTGAGATAATGGACAGATACAAGGCGGCGGCGGAGCACATAAACCTCGGCCTCGACTCCTTCGCGCTGGTCACGGCGACCACCGCGCTCGGCGACGGGCTGTACGACGTGATAGCCGAGATACAGAAGACCTGTCATCCGGACGACGTGCGAGTGCAGGACGGCCTCGCGCTGGTCGCGGCCGTCGGCCGCAAGATGACCTTTCGCCCCGGCACCTCGGGCAAGCTCTTTCAGGCGCTCGGCGAGCACGGGGTCAACATTCGCACCATCGCCCAGGGGGCGGATGAGCTGTCCATCATAGTGGGCGTGGAGAACAGCCAGTTTGAGACCGCCATCCGCGTGCTGTACGACGGCTTCGCGGTATGATTTGGGAGGAAAAATGATGAAAGAATGCAATGTCGCCATACTCGGCGCGACCGGCGCCGTCGGCCAGGAGATGCTCAAGGTTCTTGAGGAATACGATATCCCGGTGAAAAAGCTGCTTCCGCTCGCGAGCGCCCGCAGCGCGGGAGGCACAGTCAGCTTTAAAGGCCGCGAGATACGCATAGAGGAGGCGACCGACGCGAGCTTCGAGGGCATGGATTACGTCCTCGGCGCGGTGAAAAACGGCATGTCGCGCCGCTTTGCCCCCGCGATAGTCAAAAGCGGCGCCGTGTATATCGACAACAGCTCCGCCTTCCGGCTCGACGGGGACGTGCCCCTGGTGGTGCCGGAGATAAACGGGGACGACGCCTTTTTGAACAGGGGCGTCATCGCAAACCCCAACTGCTCGTCCACGATCACGCTCATGGCCGTCGCCGGCATAGCGAAGCTCTCGCCGATACGCTCCATGGTCGCCTGCACCTATCAGGCGGTGTCCGGCGCGGGGCAGGAGGGGCTTAAGGAGCTGGAAAATCAGATGACCAAGCTCGCCGCCGGGAGGAAGGCCGAGCACAGGGTGTTCCCGACGCAGATCGCGCTGAACGTCATACCCTTCATCGGCGACGAGCTTGATAACCTCTATACCGACGAGGAGATGAAGATGCAGAACGAGGGGCGCAAGATCCTCCATCTGCCGGAGCTGAAGGTCACCTGCACCTGCGTGCGCGTGCCCGTCATGCGCTCGCACTCCATCTCCGTGACGCTGCGCACCGAGCGCAAGGTGAGCATAGAGGAGGCTCGCGCCGCCGTCGCTGCCTTCCCCGGCTGCCGCCTCATAGAGGACTATCAGGGCAGAAACTATCCCACTCCGCTCGACACCAGCGATCAGGATCTCGTCTGGGTCGGCCGCATCAGAGACGACCTGACGGATGAAAACGGCCTCACCCTCTGGTGCTGCGGCGACCAGATACGCAAGGGCGCGGCCAGCAACTGCGTCCAGATACTGCGCCTGCTCGCCGAAAAACGGTAGAGCGGGGGCGGTGCGCCCAACGGTATACGCCTGTCGCCCTGAGTTCAGGACGACAGGCGTTTTTTCTTCCCGGAGAGAGCTTTCGCGCACCCACGCACACGGGTGTGCCCCTACGGATAGATTATGTAAACCTGATGGAGCGTTGAGAAACGGCACACCGTAGGGAACGACCCCCGTGTCGTTCCGCGCCGCGCGGCGGCCGCCTTGGGATGCCATCCTGAGCGCAGCGAAGGCTCCATCTCGCGTAAAAACGTGCTGCCGCGGGAAAGATCCTTCGCTACGTTCAGGATGACAGCTTTGCTGTCATTTGCCCCGGCGTTGTGCGACCGCCACACCCCGGAGGTATACGGCGGGCGCACACACAGGGTTGCCCATACGGAAAGATTATGTAAACCTAATGTAATGTTGAGACATGGCGCCCGTAGGGAACGACCCCCGTGTCGTTCCGCGCCG
>JAYFNM010000082.1:0-9376 GCA_034933465.1 Oscillospiraceae bacterium
AGCGGATCGGCGCCCGAATTTAGCGGGCTTTTCCGCCTCCGCCCTACGGGCTCCGGCTCCATAGCCCGCTAAATTCGAAAACTGCCGCCGCGGAACTTTTTCTTTTTCCACGATTGGGTCATATCTATTTACACCGCAGAATATTTTCGGTGTCAGAACTTTATCTTTCCTTGATATAAAAAGCCAACTATGTTATATTTAGTTGTTATTTTAAATAACAATTAAATATCTCTGCGGCAGCCAGCCGCAGGAAAGGGAGAAAAATGAAAAACACAGAAAAGACCATGGACAGGATCGTAGCCCTGTGCAAGAACCGCGGCTTTATCTTCGCCGGCTCCGAGATCTACGGCGGCCTCGCCAACACCTGGGATTACGGCCCGCTCGGCGTGGAGCTGAAAAACAACGTGAAGAGGGCCTGGTGGAAGAAATTCGTGCAGGAGAACCAGTACAACGTCGGCCTCGACGCCGCCATCCTGATGAACCCGCAGACCTGGGTCGCCTCCGGCCATCTGGGCGGCTTCTCCGACCCGCTGATGGACTGCCGCGAGTGCCACGAGCGCTTCCGCGCGGACAAGGTGATAGAGGACTGGTGCGCGAAGACCGGCTTTGAGCTGTCCAAGCCCATCGACGCCTTTTCTCAGGCCGAGATGAAGTCCTTTGTTGACGAGCACGAGATACCCTGCCCCACCTGCGGCAAGCACAACTTCACCGATATACGCCAGTTCAACCTCATGTTCAAGACCTTCCAGGGCGTGACCGAGGACGCGAAGAACACCGTGTATCTCCGCCCGGAGACCGCGCAGGGCATCTTCACCAACTTTGTCAATGTCCAGCGCACCACCCGGCGCAAGCTGCCCTTTGGCATCGGGCAGATCGGCAAGAGCTTCCGCAACGAGATCACCCCGGGCAACTTCATCTTCCGCGTGCGCGAGTTCGAGCAGATGGAGCTGGAATTCTTCTGCGAGCCGGACACCGACCTCGAGTGGTTCGATTACTGGCGCAGCTTCTGCCACAAGTTCCTGCTGGATATCGGCCTGAGAGACGAGAACCTCCGCCTGCGCGACCACGACAAGCAGGAGCTGAGCTTCTATTCCAAGGCCACCACGGACTTTGAGTTCATGTTCCCCTTCGGCTGGGGCGAGCTCTGGGGCGTGGCCGACCGCACGGATTACGACCTGACAAGGCATCAGACCGTCTCCGGCCAGGATCTGACCTATTACGACCAGGACAAGAACAGGCACTATATCCCCTACGTCATAGAGCCGTCTCTCGGCGTAGAGAGGACGGTGCTCTCCGTGCTGGTGGACGCCTATGACGAGCAGGTCGTCGGGCAGGACAAGAAGGGCAACGACGACGTGCGCACGGTGCTGCATCTGCACCCCGCGCTCGCCCCGTTCAAGTGCGCCATCCTGCCGCTGTCCAAGAAGGATATCCTCACCGGCCCCGCGCTCGAGCTGTATAACGAGCTGTCGAAGGAGTTCATGTGCGACTACGACGAGACAGGCTCCATCGGCAAGCGCTATCGCCGCGAGGACGAGGCCGGGACGCCGTTTTGCGTCACCTTCGACTTCAACACCGTCGGCACCGAGACGGACGAGGCCGACCACTGCGTCACCATCCGCGAGCGCGACAGCATGGAGCAGGTGCGCGTTCCCATAACCGAGGTCAAAAATTATATAAGCGAGCGGATAAAGTTCTGAGCTGTCCGCGCGCCTGAAAGGTTGTCAATCAAATGAAACACGGATTTATCAAGGTTGCGGCGGCGTCTCCGGTAATCAAGGTCGCCGATACGGACTATAACGCCGACCGGGTCATAGACAGCATCCGGCAGGCGGACGCGCTGGGCGTGAAGGTCCTTGTTTTCCCGGAGCTTACGCTCACGGGCTGTTCCTGCTATGACCTCTTCGGTCACAGGCTGCTGCTCGACGGGGCGGCCGCCGCGCTCGCAAAGGTGACGGAGGCCACCGAGGGCACGGACATGCTGGTCTTTGTGGGGCTGCCCTTCGCGGCGGGCACGAGGCTTTACAGCGTCGCCGCCGCGATATACTCCGGCGAGCTGCTGGGTCTCGTCCCGAGGACGAATACGGCCGGCAGCCGCTTCGCCGCCCCGGACAGAGCGCCGATGGACGTCGCGATCGGCGGCAGATACTACTCCTGCCTCTCCGCCGACTGCCTGTTCACCTGCACCGCCCTGCCCGGGCTCACCGTCGCGGTCGAGCTCGGCGCGGACATGGACGCCGTGACCACCCCCTCCGCGGCGCAGGCCGTCTCCGGCGCGACGCTCATCGCCCAGATGGCCTCCTTCCCGGAGACCGTCACATCGACGGACGACGCGCAGCTGAACATCCGCTATCTGTCGAAAAGGCTCTGCTGCGGCATGGTCATGGCCGCGCCCGGCAAGGGCGAGAGCACCACAGACAACGTGTTCTCCGGCCTCTGCCTCGCGGCGGAAAACGGCGTCATCCTCGCCGAGGACGAGCGGGAGGACAGCCTCGCCGTGAGCGAGATAGATATCGACCGTATGCTCAATCTGCGCCGCGCCCGCGGCGGCTTCAACACGAGCGAGCACGCGCGCACCGTCTGCCCCTGGGGCTATGAGACGGCGGACACCGAGCTCACCCGCCCCTTCCGGAAGCATCCCCAGCTCCCCGCCGACGCGGCGAAGCTCCCGGAATACTGCCGCCGTATGCTGGACATACAGGTGTCCGGCCTTGTAAAGCGCATGGAGTACGCGAAGCTCGACCACTGCGTCGTCGGCATCTCCGGCGGCGTGGATTCCACGCTGACGGTGCTGGTCTGCTCGATGGCGATGAAGAAGCTGTGCCTGCCGCCGCAGAACGTCGTGGCCTGCACGCTGCCCTGCTTCGGCACCTCCTCGCGCACGAAGTCCAACGCCATTATCGTGGCCGAGCAGTGCGGAGCCGAGGTGCGCGTGATAGACATCGGCAAGTCCGTGTATCAGCATTTTGACGACATCGGCCACGCGCACGACGACTACAGCATAGCCTTTGAAAACGCGCAGGCCAGGGAGCGCACGCAGGTGCTCATGGACATCGCCAACAAGGTCAACGGGCTGGACGTCGGCACGGAGGATCTGAGCGAGTTCATCGACGGCTGGTGCACCTATAACGGCGACCACACCAGCATGTATGACGTGAACCTCGGCATGACCAAGACGCAGGTGCGCGCAAATGTGCACCACATAGCCGAGACGACGGACGACAAGACGCTCGCCGCCGCGCTGTACGATGTGCTCGACTGCCCGGTGACGCCGGAGCTGCTGCCGATTCAGGACGATCAGATCGAGCAGAAGAGCGAGGATTCCGTCGGCTCCTACAGCTTGCAGGACTTCTTCACCGACAAGCTGCTCGTCTGCGGCTTCACCCCGTCCAAGACCTTCCGTCTTGCGAAGATAGCCTACGGCGAGGACTTCACCGACGAAGAGCTTATCCGCTGGCTCAAGAGCTACTGCACGCGCCTGTTCTCCCAGCAGTTCAAGCGCTCCTGCCTGATGGACGGCCCCGCCGTGAGCGATTTTACCGTCTCCCCCCGCACCGGCTTTCTCATCCCCTCGGATGCCGAGAGCAGCCTTTTCCTGGCCGATATAGAGCGCCTCGAGCGGGAGCTCTGAGGCAAAAAACCTGTCATTCTGAGGCCGGAGGCCGAAGAATCTTTTCCAACAGCCGCCGCGCAATTCGGGAAAGATCCTTCGCTCCGCTCAGAATGACAGGCGTTTTGCATCTTCCCCGCTGGGTGCGCCCGCGGGTGCGCCCTGCGGGGAGCATCGTCCGACGACTGCAAAAATCTTGACAAACGGGCCGTATGGTAATAATATGTAGCTGCGCCGCATCCGCCTTGAGCGGAGCGACAGCAGGAGGAATTGAATAATGAAAAACGCGAATTCCCGCGGCAAGCTGAGCCGTATGACCGGCTTGTCCATCTTCACCGCCGTAATAGCGGTGCTCACCGTCCTATGCACCTTCGTCCGATTCGGCCCCTTTTCCATTACACTGGCTCTCGCGCCCATCATTATAGGCGCGGCCATGTACGGGCCCGGCGCGGGGGCATATCTGGGCGGCGTTTTTGGTCTTGTCGTCCTGCTCACGGGCGTCTTCGGCTGGGACGGCGGCACGGTGATGCTGCTGATGCAGCAGAACGCGCTGGCGTGCATCGTCGTCTGCGTCGGCAAGGGCGTCGCGGCGGGCTGGGTCGCGGGGCTCGTATACAGTCTCATCGCGAAAAAGAGCGTGCACACGGCCGTCATCGTCTCGGGCATAGTCTGCCCCATCGTGAACACCGGGATCTTCATTCTGGGTATGCTGCTCTTCTATATGTCCACGCTGGAATCCTGGGCGGGCGGACAGGCCATTGTATATTACGTCATCTTCGCGTTGACAGGCGTCAACTTCCTTGTGGAGCTCGCCGTCAACCTCATCCTCTCCTCGGGCATAAGCTCCATCATCCACTACGGCGGGAGCCGAAAGACGGTCTGAGAGCCTGCGCTTTTCAATCGACGCCGCTGAAAGGAAGGAACGCCATATGATCCTCGCAATAGACGTCGGCAACACCAATATAGTAATCGGCTGCATAGAAGGCGGAAATATACGCAGCATAGTGCGCATACAGACGAACGACCGCGCAACCGAGGTAGAGTACGCCATCAAGCTCAAGCAGGTGCTGGAGCTGTACAATATTGACCCCGCCGTCTTCGAGGGGGCCATTATTTCCTCTGTCGTTCCCCAGATAACAGAGGCGCTGACGATGGCTGTCAGGGACATTGCCGGGCTTGACTGCCTTGTGGTCGCCCCCGGCATGAAGACCGGGATGAACGTCCGTATCGACGACCCCGGCACCCTCGCGGGGGATCTCGTTGTCGGCAGCGTCGCCGCCATCGCGGCCTACGGCTCGCCGGTCATAGTGCTCGACATGGGCACGGCCACCACGATGGTCGTCATCGATAAAAACAACTGCTATATAGGCGGGGCGATAATCCCCGGCGTAAAGCTGTCGTATTCCGCCCTCGCCTCCGGCACGAGCCTGCTGCCGGACATCTCCATCACCCCGCCCAAAAAGGCCATCGCCACGAACACCGTGGACTCGATGCGCTCCGGCGCGGTCTTCGGCACCGCCGCCACCATAGACGGGATGATAGAGCGCATGGAGAAGGAGCTTGGCTACGAGTGCAAAATAGTCGCCACCGGCGGCCTCGCCAACTCCATCACGCCCTATTGCAGGCGGAACATCATCTGCGACAACGACCTGCTGCTCAAGGGGCTCTGGACGCTGTACCTGAAGAACAAAAAATAACGCCATTCAAAAAAGCCCGCCGCAACAAGGATCGGTTCTGACCGTTCAGTATTGCGGCGGGTCTTTTTTTGGTCGGCTCAGCGCCTGAGGGAGGCATAAAGCACGTCGTCCCACTCGTAGCCGCCGAGCGAACGGAGCTCATCCGCCGTCAGCAGAAAGTGACGGCTCTCCCCGCCCCGGTCAGCGGTCGGGTCGCAGTAAAAGCCCTCGCCGTCCAATATCACATAGTTCCAGGCGTGGTATTCGCCCTGAGCGCTGCCGGAGACCGTGTAATTTTCTATGTTGCACATGTCGAGCAGCGTCTCCAGCGCATGGGAATAGCCGCCGCAGATCGCCTGCCCATCCCGCAGCGCGCCCAGCGCCGTCGTCGATTCTAGGGGCAGCGTGTCCCTGTCGGAGAAGTAGCGCTCGTCGTACTCCACGTTCCGCGTTATGTACGAGTAGGCCGCTTCGACCTTCTCCCGGTCGCTCATGTCCTCCGTGACTGTCTCCCCGAGAATGGCTCCGGCTACGCCGAAGCTCTCGCTTATGCGCCCCGCGCAGTCGGCGAGCGTCATGCCGTTCGCGGGCGTGGCCTGTATGGCGGTGCCGTCGCGGCTGAGAGTGAAGGATATATAGCCGTAGCCCGCCTGCCCGAGCGCGCGCTGGAGCGCCTCCACCTCGAGCGAGGGCTCGCTTATGGCCACCGGCAGGCTCTCCCTGCCGTCGATCATGCTCTGCGCCATCACGTCGGCGTCGTGGAGGCTGCCGATCGTGGAGCTGCCCGCGGGCGCTCCGGCGGCATAGGCGCCGGTCTTATACGGCATGTATGAAAATGTGCAGCTCGCCGTGCCCTCCTCCGATATCTCCGCGCTCATGTCATAGGCGTATTTCAGCTCAGGGCGCTCGGACAGCAGCGAATAGTACAGGTTTTTCAGGTCGTTTTCCGCGCCGTAGCGCCACTCGCGCCCGGAGACGTCCAGCTCGACCTCCGGCTCGAGTCCCGTTATCGCCTGCGCGTAGAGCCCCTGTATCTCCTCGTCGCTCAGCGGGGCGGAGGATGTCGGCGCAGGAGCGTCGCTCGCCTCCGCGCCATCGGCGGCGCTCTTCGCCGGGTTTCGGGCGCAGCCCGCAAGGCACAGCAGCCCCACCAGATACAGCGCCGCCGCGAGAACCAGCCGTTTTCTCATACGTCCGCTCCTGCTTTCGACGCCTCCGGTTCACTTCCCATGTTTTTCGACGCCATGCGCTTCATCGGTCTTATTAGGAAGATACATACCAGCACCGTCAGCAGATCGGCGGCGGGCTGCGAGACATATATGCCGGTCACGCCCAGCAGCCTCGGCAGCAGCAGGATAAAGGGCACATAGAACAGCCCCTGCCGTATCAGTGAGAGTAACAGTCCCATTTTTGACGCGCCTATGGTCTGGAAGGTGATGGTCATCATATAGCACAGGCCGAAGGCCGGATACAGCGCCACCTGCGAGATGAGCAGCCATTTCCCGTATTCGACGACCGCGGCGTTGCGGTTAAAGAGCAGTATCAGCGGCTTTGCAAGGGCGATATACGCCGCCGCGACCAGCACCGTCAGCAGCAGCGCGCCGCGCAGCGCGAAGCGCACCGAGGCGTGGAAGCGCTCCTCCTTTTTCGCGCCGAAGGCGTAGGCCGCGACCGGCTGATAGCCCTGCATGAAGCCCATCACCACATAGCAGCCGATCAGGATGAGCCGCTGCACGACGCCGTAGGCCGCGATGATGAGGTCGGAATCCGGCAGAGCCTTCGCCGCGATATTCGTCAGCGAGGTCGCGAGCGCGAGGCAGATCTGTATCACAGCCGTCGGTATGCCAATGGAGACGACGCTCCACATGAGCCCGCCCGAGAGCTTGAACAGCCCCGGCCTGACCTTTATGACGGAGCCGCCGCCGCAATAGAAGCCCACAAGGATGACGAAGGTGACGAACTGCGACACGCTGGTCGCGAGGGACGCGCCCTCCACGCCCATGTTGAGACCCCAGGAGAACATAAACACCGGGTCGAGCACCACGTTCAGCGCCGCGCCCGTGATGACCGCGACGGACGATATCTTCACCGAGGACTCCGCGCGCGCCGCGCAGTTGAGGCTCTGGGCGGGCAGGTTGAATATCGCCGCGATGAACATCCAGAAGGCGTAGTCCCTTGCCTGCGGCAGCACCGCGTCCGACGCGCCAAAGGCACGCAGCAGCGGGTCGATAAATATGATGCCCAGCACACACAGCGCGACGCCTATGGCCATGGAGAGGCCGACGATGGTCGTGACCGTGCGCCCCGCGCCCTCCCTGTCGCCCGCGCCGAGCTGCCGCCCGGCCAGCACCGCCGCGCCCGCCGCGAATATGTTCTCCACCGACACCATTATGAGCAGCAGCGGCAGTGTCACGCCTACCGCGGCCAGCGCCGTGTCGCTGCCGAGCATACCGATATAGGCCGTGTCCACGATGTTGTAGACGGCCTTTGCCAGCAGCGCGAGCGTCGCCGGGACGGCCAGCCTTACTATCGCCTTCGATGGCTTTACCTCCGACAGCAGCGATTCCTTCGCCGCGTTTTTGTCATTTATCATGTTCTTCTCCTATGACGCCGTGCAGCAGAATGTCGAGCTGCCTGTGGCATCTCGCCTCATGCTCGCGCAGTGCGCTCTCCGGGCTGCGCCCGGGCTCCGTCCTGAAACGGAGATTGGAAAAATCCATATACAGCCTGAAATCCTCGACTATCGACTCCACGGAGAGCCCCTCCCGCAGCGGCTCGCTCTCGAGCAGCCGCGTCAGCACCGCGATGTTCAGCGCGTCGAAGCCCGCCCTGCACCGCGCGATGTCCTCGCGCAGCGCGGAGGGCGGCTGAAACGCCGCGTCAGAAAAAATGCCGAGATACAGCGGGTTTTCCGCGAAAAAGCGCAGCCTCGCGTCGAAATAGCTCTCGCTCCTCTCCCGCGCCGTGCCCGACGCCGCCTTTTCCGCCGCGCCGAGATATTCGGTCAGCGCGTCGAAGCAGCTTCCGACGCAGAGCAGGTAAATCTCGTCCTTATCCTTGAACTGGTGGTAGATATTCCCTTTTGAGATGCCGTTCTCCGCCCACACCGCGTTGAGCGAGGCTCCCTCATAGCCCTTTTCGGAGAACTCGCGCAGCGCCGCGTCCAGTATCCTCTGCCGCGACAGCGCGTTTTTATCCTCACGCTTCATTTTTTTCCTTTCCCTTCTCTCTTTATCAAGGCGTATCAGGCCGCAAAAGGAATGGCCGCATCGCGCAAAAACGCGCCGGAGCCGGCAAAGCCTGAGCTCGTTTCAAACCTTCATCCTCTATAATTCAGACCGTCCGGTCTGTTTTGCGTCAGTATAGCACAAACAGACCGGGCGGTCAATATTATTCATATAAATTATCTGTGAAGCCTGCGTCCTTTATTTTGCGCCGGTCTTATGGTATGCTTGTCCGTGGGCGGCGGCGTATCGCAACCGGCGGTTGCGATAGTTCAAGCCCCGGGGTATTGCCTCGCAACCGCTCTCTCGGTTATGATTGAGCTGTCAAATTCAGAAAGGTCGTGGAGAAAATGACTTTATCCGAGAAAATAGTATACTGCCGCAGGAGGAGCGGGCTCACTCAGGAGGCGCTGGCCGAAAAGCTCGGCGTGTCGCGGCAGGCCGTCAGCAAATGGGAGACGGGCGACGCCGTGCCGGAGCTGGGCAAGCTCCCGCTGCTCGCGGGCGCGTTCGGCGTCACCGCCGACTGGCTGCTCTCCGGCGAGGAGCCCGCCGAGCCGGCCGGAGCGCCCGCCCCCGCCGCAAGCGAAGCGATGCGGCCGCCCCCCCGTAACCCCCCATCGAAGCCCAGCAACGCGGGTTCGATGGGGAAAAGGAAGAAAGACCTCGTTCGGCGGAGCTTTCCGCGTAAGCGGGAAGCGCAGCGATAAGAGGTCTTTCTGACGTGCGTAACAACATAGGCGTTGATACAAATTAACGATGCCCTTGCTGTGTTCTCGGAGGAGGGGTGCAAAACAGGGTGAGGGGTGCAAACCGTTAAAAGTGCCGACGTTACGGCGTTTCTTGGCACTACTTCGCCGCTGGAA
>JAYFNM010000083.1:0-2203 GCA_034933465.1 Oscillospiraceae bacterium
CTGGAGGCGCGCTTCGGCAGCGCGGGCATCATCCTGATATCCCACCGGATAACCACGCTCTCAAAGGCCGACATGATACTCGTGCTCGACAGGGGGCGCATCGCCGAGCGCGGCACGCATGAGCAGCTCATGACCGCGGGCGGGATATATCAGAGGATATACGAGATACAGTCCGGCGTCGGAGAGGAGGCGGAGGCATGAGAAGCTCCCATGACAAAAAGGGCGGCCTGCCCCTCTTCGGCATTCCGAAAATTTTTCCGTTTCTGACCAGACACAAGGCTGGGCTTCTCACGATGATACTGGGCGCGCTCGCCGGCAGCGTCATAGATATCGCGGTCCCGCTCTTCCAGCGCTACGCCCTGAACCACTTTGTCGGCGGCGGGACGCTCGACACGCTCGCGCTCTTTATCGCGCTCTATGTCCTCGTCATCATTTTCAGCGCCGCTGCCAACTACCTCTGCGCGGCGCTCGCCATGAAGATGGAGGTGACTGTGGACATGGACCTGCGAAACGCGGCCTTCGCCCATTTGCAGACCCTGTCCTTCTCGTACTTCAACCAGAACAGCGTCGGCTATATCCACGCGCGCGTCATGAGCGACACCTCGCGCATCGGCTCGCTGCTGTCGTGGACGCTGATGGACGGCGTGTGGCAGATAGCCTACGTTATCGGCGCGGTGATAGTGATGTTTGCGATAAACGCGCGCCTCGCGCTGCTCGTAACGCTGATACTGCCGCTGATAGTGCTGATATTCTCACTGTTTCAGAGCAGGCTCACAAAGATCAACCGCGAGATGCGCGAGATAAACTCCAAAATAACCGGCAATTTCAACGAGGGCATAACCGGCGCGAAGACGATAAAGACCCTCGTCATAGAGGACAGCGTGGAGCGGGACTTCGTCGAGGAGACCGGCAACATGCGCAGCAAATCCGTGCGTGCCGCCCGCCTGCGCGGGATGTTCGCCGTGACGATGAACCTTGCGTCCTCGCTCGCGCTGGCAATAGTGCTCTGGAAGGGCGGCTATATCGCGAAGACCCAGGTCGGCACCTTCTCGATGTTCATGTCCTATGCGCAGGGCATGATGGAGCCGGTGCGCTGGATAGTCGATGCGATATCGGATCTCATCTCCACGCAGGTGAATATAGAGCGGCTCACAAAGCTGCTCGAGACCGAGCCGGATGTGACCGACAGCCCCGCCGTCACCGCGAAATACGGCGACAGCTTCGAGCCGCGCCGCGAGAACTGGGAGAGCATACGCGGCGATATAGAGTTCGAGGATGTGAGCTTTAAATACCCGGACGGGGAGGAATATATCCTCGAGCATTTCAACCTGAGGATACCCTTTGGCTCGAACATCGCCATCGTCGGCGAGACCGGGGCGGGGAAGTCCACGCTCGTGAATCTGGTCTGCCGCTTTTATGAGCCGAGCTCCGGCCGCGTGCTCATCGACGGGCGCGACGCCCGCGAGCGCTCCCAGCTCTGGCTGCACTCCGCCATAGGCTACGTCTTGCAGACGCCGCATCTCTTCTCCGGAACCGTCAGGGAAAACCTGCTCTACGGGAACCCCGACGCGACGCCCGGGCAGATAGAGCGGGCGCTGAAGCTCGTCTCGGCGGACGAGGTCGTCGCGCGGCTCGAAAACGGGCTTGACAGCGACGTCGGCGAGGGGGGAGACCTGCTCTCCACCGGCGAAAAGCAGCTCATCTCCTTTGCCCGCGCCATCCTTGCCGACCCGCGCATCCTCGTGCTCGACGAGGCCACCGCCTCTGTGGACACCATCACCGAGCAGAAGATACAGTCCGCCATGGACGCGATGATACACGGCCGTACCTCCATCGTCATCGCCCACCGGCTCTCCACCATACGAAACGCCGACCTCATCCTCGTCGTACACGACGGGAAGATAGTAGAGCGCGGCCGGCACGGCGAGCTTATGGCCGCCAGGGGTGTGTACAGCCGCCTCTACCGCCGCCAGTACGAGGACGAGGCCACAAGCTTCTTCCTTGGATAAGCGCCCCGCGTGTTTTCGATTTCCGCCTGCCCCTGTCATCCCGTCTGCCATGTCATCCTGTTTATCCCTGCCATCCTGTTTTATCCCTGTCATCCTGTTTATCCTTGCCATCCTGTTTTTCCTTGTCATCCTATTTTTATCCTGCCATCCTGTTTTTACCCTGTCATCCTGAGCGGAGCGAAGGATCTTTTCCG
>JAYFNM010000084.1:0-23940 GCA_034933465.1 Oscillospiraceae bacterium
TGCTGCCATGAATCTCAAAAAGCTGGCAAATTGGAAGTGGAGGGAACGCATTTTCATTTTAGATTTCCCCCTATTTTACCCCCAATACGTCCAAAACCCGGCTTGTGCTTGATGCACAGCCGGGTTCTTCGACAGGCTGAAATCTTTTCATGTTTCCTCCTGTTTTTTTTATTTTTGTACGGTTTCCCGCCAAAATACTTATTTGAGCAGCTTAAGGGCGTTTGCCCTGATGTTTTCCGGGGTGAGGCCGAAGGCCTTGAAGAGATCCGCGGGCTTGCCGGATCTGCCGAATTTGTCCATGATGCCGACTCTGCCGAAGCCGCCTCCCGGTATGCCCGCGATTACCTCTGCAACGGCGCTGCCGAGTCCGCCGATAACAGAGTGCTCCTCGGCGGTGAGAATGGGCATCCTCTCGTGGAAGGCGAGCGTCGTCTCCGCGTCAAAGGGCTTGAGTGTGCTGTGGTTGACCACTGCCGCGCTTATGCCGTCCGCCCTGAGCAGCTCTGCCGCCTTGAGGCTCTCCTCCACCATAAGACCCGTGGCCATCAGGCAGACGTCCCCGCCGTCGCGCAGGATATTTGCCTTGCCCGGGATAAACGGCGTGTCCGCGGCGCTTATCACCTCCCGCGGAGGCCTCGCGATGCGTATGTACACCGGCCCGTCGATCTCCATCGCGGCGCGGACGGCTTTTTTCAGCTCAAGCGCGTCGCAGGGGACGAAAATGCGCATATTGGGCAGCACGCGCATAAGGGCGATGTCCTCTATGCTCTGGTGGCTCCCGCCGTCCTCGCCGGTGCTGATGCCGGCGTGGCACAGGCCGAATTTTACGTTCGCGTTGACGTAGCAGACGGAGTTTCTTATCTGCTCGAAGGCACGGCCCGCGCCGAACAGGGCGAAGGTGCTGACGAAGGGGGTCAGCCCGCTGTGCGCCATGCCCGCCGCCTCGCAGACCATGTTGGCCTCTGCTATGCCGAAGTCGAAAAATCTGTCGGGATGGGCGGCCTTGAAAATGTCGGTCATGGTGGCGTGAGCCAGATCCGCGTCGCAGACGACCAGCTCCTCGTGCGTGTCGCCGAGCTCGGCAAGGATCTCGCCGTAGGCCTGTCTCTGAGATATCATTGGATCTCCTCCCCAAGCTCACGCATGGCGGCTTTGTATGCTGCAGTATCTATGGCCTTCCCGTGCCATCCGGCCTGGTTTTCCATAAAGGACACGCCCTTGCCCTTCACCGTGCGGCAGCAGATGAATTTCGGCTTTCCGCGGACCGGGGTCTCGAGGGCGGCGGTGACGGCGGCAATATCGTGCCCGTCCACGTCGAAGCACTCAAAGCCGAAGCTTCTGTATTTGCCGACTATGTCGCCGAGGCTCATCACCGAAGCCACCGCGCCGTCGATCTGAAGGCCGTTATAGTCGAGCATTACGGTGAGGTTGTCCAGCTTGTAGTGGCTCGCGGACATCGCGGCCTCCCAGACGAGACCCTCCTGGGTCTCGCCGTCGCCGGTGACGGCAAAAACGCGGTAATCGCGGGAGAGGTGCTTTGCCGCGAGCGCCATGCCGCCCGCGACGGCGACGCCCTGCCCCAGAGAGCCGGTGTTGGTATCGATGCCGGGCGTCTTGAGCATGTCGGGATGCCCCTGGAGCTTTGAATCGATCTGTCTCAGACCCCACAGCTCCTCCCTGGGGAAGAAGCCCAGATCGGCGAGTATCGCGTACTGCGTCGGGCAGGCGTGACCCTTGGAGAGAACTATCCTGTCGCGCCCCGGGGCACGGGGCGCCTTCGGGTCCACGTTCGCAACATTGTAGTAGAGCGCCATCATCAGCTCGACGCAGGACAGCGAGCCGCCGGGATGTCCGCACTGCGCGTTATAGAGCATATGCAGGATATCCTTTCGCAGCGCCAGAGCTTTTTCTTCGTAGTTCATATGTGTTTCCGTTCTTTCTGCCAGAATGAATGACTGTTATTCCTTCGCGCTCAGAGCCTCCGAGATAAAGCGGATAAGCTCCCTGCACACAGGGGGGATGTACTTTCGCTTTTTCATCATGAAGCCAACCGTGAAGGTGAGCGGCTCCTCAAAGGAGCGCAGGACGAGATCCTCGTACTTCATCATCGTGCCGGCGTCGGGAGAGAGGTTCACAAAGCCCAGGCTGCAGCCGGTGAGCACCATCTCAAGCATCCCGTGTATCTGCGAGTGCTCGGACACCACGGTCGGCTGAACGCCGCGCGCCTCGAGCGCCTTCTCGAGAACCTGACCCATCACGCCGGGGGACGAGAGCATGGAGATGTTCTCGCCGGTCAGGCGCTCGAAGGGTATCCGCTCGAGCGCGGCGAGCGGATGATCGCTGCGCATGACGAGCTTTATTTCCCGCTCGCACACCGGAATGGAGCTCAGCTCGTTCGCGTCAAGGCTCTCGGGCAGGCCGTTAAAGGCGAGATCGAGCTCCTCGTCGAGCAGCTTGCTTATGTGCCCCAGGGCGCTGTCCTCGTCCAGACGTATGGACAGCTCTCTGTGCGCCGGGAGAAAATCCCTGTAGATCAGAGGGAAAATGTCCGAGCTGAGGATGGACGCGATGCCGAGGCGGAGCGTATAATCCGCTTTGCGGCTGAGGTCGCTGGCCTCCGCGAGGATATCGTTATAGTCGCTGAGAAGACGGCGTATCCGCAGCATCAGCGTCTCGCCGGCGTCGGTAAAGACGACGGCCTTGGGAGTGCGCCCTATCAGCGTCAGACCGAGCTCCTGCTCGAGCGCGCGCACCGCCGCCGATATGGTGGGCTGCGATACGTACAGCGCCTTGCCGGCTTTTGTGAAGTTTTTGTACCTGTAGACAGCGTCCAGATATACGAGCTGACGCATTTCGATCATATAGTCCAAACCTCCCTGGCGTTCTTTTCCCTCCCGGTCAGAGGCGGCCGTCCCCCTGTGCCGGACTGATTACAGATGCTGTCGGTTCATGGGCTTTTACGCCGGGGAAAAGACCCCTATGTGCGAAATTCACAAAAACGAAGGCGGGATGAGGACTGCCTGCATTTAAAAGCTACACCTTGCACAAAGGCTTTTCAAGTCCAATATGCCCCGGACGGCATACCGATATTTAATTGCACAATCAGAAAAAACTATAATACTTCTTCGAGCAATAGCAATTACAAATACTGATACCGGGGGCAGCGTGAAAGCGTAGCCCCCGGTATCAGTATTCGGATATTCTCTTCCCGCCGCGGAGCGCGTCAGTCGGAGTAGCGCTCCCAGAAGACGTAGTGGTCGAGCACGGCGCGCTCTATGCCGGACTTGTCGCCCTGCTCTATCACGCTGTACATCTGCCGGTGCAGGCGGATATAGGACACTATCTCGCCGCTCGCTATGACCGTCTCCGTCGTCTTTTCCCGGCTCGGCACGGTGATGCGGTTTATAAACTCGGAGAGCGTCTTGAGCTGCGGATTGTTGGCGAGGGTGATGACGACGTTGTGGAAGTTGCAGTCGGCCTCGGTTATGCGCACCACGTCGAGCTTGTCGCAGCTCACCGTCTCCTCCAGCGCGTGCAGGGCGCAGCGGAGCTTTTCAAGCTGCTCCCCGTCCGGGTGCTTGGCCATGAGGACGTACAGCGTGCCGATATCTATCGCGCGGCGCAGATCGACAAAGTCGCTCCAGTGGTTGTTTTGCAGGATAAGGCTGTAGAGAATGGGGGAGAGCATCCGCGGCTCATAGCTGTCGGTCACGAAGGTGCCCTCGGCGCGCTTGATGTAGATAACGCCGTAGGCCTCGAGCTGCTTTATCGCCTCGCGCACGGAGTTGCGGCTCGCGCCCATGTTCGCGCAGAGCTCCGCCTCTGTCGGCAGCTTGCTGCCCGGCCTGAGGTTCCCCTTTATAAGCTGGTCGATGATCCAGTCCTTCACGGAATCTACGACGGAGCTGTTCTTGATAGTGGTGTATTCCAGCGAGCTGTTGTTATTGTCCATATTCCGCTCCAAACCATAAAAAATCACTAATTTAATATAATACTTGCTAAAAAGTTTCCTGTCAATACAGTTTTTTTGACCCTCCGGCCGCAATACGAAAAAATGCACAAATTTCGGAACGGAAAATAGGCATGTCTACAAAAATCAAATTATTGACGAAGATGTGCTTTACAAACGGCGTTCTTGTTGGTAGGATTTAAACATCCTACATAGGATATTGATTTTCGGAGGTGCTAATACACATGACTGTTGATGAACTCTCCCGCATAGCCAACCGCCTGCGCCTGGACGTGGTCGAAACCGTGCACGCCGCCGGCGACGGACATCCCGGCCCCTGCATGTCTATTGCTGATATAATGGCAGTTCTGTTTTTCGACGAGATGAGGCTCGACCCGCAGAATCCGCGCTGGAACGAGCGCGACCGCTTCGTGCTCTCCAAGGGTCACGCCTGCCCCATACTCTATGCCGCCCTCGCCCGCAAGGGCTATTTCCCGCTTGAGGAGCTCAAGGGTCTGCGCTCTCTCGGCAGCTTCCTGCAGGGTCACCCCGACATGAACAAGACTCCCGGCGTGGACACCGTCTCCGGCTCGCTCGGCAACGGCGTGGCCATCGGCCTCGGCATGGCCAAGGGCTGCCGGATGCAGGGCATAGACAACCATGTCTTCGTCATCGTCGGCGACGGCGAGGAGGAGGAGGGCATAATCTGGGAGGCCGCAATGGCCGCCGCAAAGTTCAACGCCGGAAACCTCATCGTGTTCGCCGACCTCAATAACCACCAGTCCGGCGGCCGTGTGACAGAGCTGAGCAGTCTCTACCCCGTGCAGGACAAGTGGGAGGCCTTCCACTGGCACGTGCAGAGCATAGACGGGCATGACATCGGCGCCATCAAAAACGCCATCGCCGAGGCCAAGAAGGTCACGGACAAGCCCTCGCTCATCGCCTGCAAGACCGTCAAGGGCAAGGGCATACCCTACATGGAGGACAACAATGCCTGGCACAAGAGAGTTCCCACGGACGAAGAGGTCGAGATCGCCCGCGAAGCGCTCAAGGACATAATGTGAGGTGCGAAATGACAACTAAAAGTACCCGTGAAGCCGCGATGCTGGCCATCACAGAGGCAGCGCGCAAGGACGAAAAAATAGTCATCATATCCCCGGATTCCGTGGCCGCCGCGAGAGCCACAAAATTCCGCGACGAGTTCCCCGACAGGGTCATAGAGGTGGGCATAGCCGAGCAGGACGCCGTGGATATCGCGGCGGGGCTGGCTACCACCGGGATGAAGCCCGTCGTCGTCACCTACGCGGGCTTTCTCACGATGCGCGCCTGCGAGATGATACGCACCTTTATAGCCTACCCCGGGCTGAACGTGAAGCTCATCGGCCTCAACGGCGGTATGCTCGGCGGCGAGCGCGAGGGCGTCACCCACCAGTTTTACGAGGATGTGGGCATCCTGCGCAGTATGCCGGGCGTGAAGATACTCTGCCCGGCCGACGCGCAGCAGGCCTACTGCGCCGCGAAGGCCATGATGGATATAGACGGACCGGCCTATCTGCGTCTGGGCAGCGGCCGCGAGCCGGAGGTGTTCCCCGAGGGGACGCCCTTTGAGTTCGGCAAGATCCGCGAGGTCAAGAGCTACGGCGACGATGTGGCCGTGTTCGCCAGCGGCTTTATAATGAACCGGGCCATAGAGGCCGTGGACAGGCTCCACGCCGAGGGCGTGAACGCGACGCTGATAGACGTCTCCACGGTGAAGCCGCTCGACAGCGCGGGCGTCGCCGCGGTGCTGCGCCGCACGAACTGCGCCGTGGCCGTCGAGGATCACAATATTTACGGCGGCATGTCCAGCGCCATCTGCGAGGTCGCCTGCCATTTCCACCCCTGCAAGGTGCGCCGTCTCGGCCTGAAGGACGTATATCCGCGCAGCGGCAAGGCCGCGGAGCTGCTCGACGCCTACGGGCTGTCCGTGCAGGACATCATGGACGCGGCCAGAGACGCGATGATAAAGGAGTGAGCCCATGCTAAACAGCGAGAAGATATTTTCCGGCGTCGAGCACGCCGACGCGAGAAGCCTGCTGTACGCCACCGGCCATCTGCCGGAGAACATTGGCAGAAAGCCGCTTATCGGCGTCGTGAACACCTTCAACGAGATCGTGCCGGGGCATTTTCATCTGCGCGGCATAGCGGACGCGGCCAAGCAGGGCGTCCTCATGGCGGGCGGCGTCCCGGTGGAGTTCCCGACCATCGCCATCTGCGACGGCATTACCATGGCGCACAAGGGCATGATGTATCCGCTGCCGAGCCGCGAGCTCATAGCGGACAGCATCGAGGCCATGACCATGGCGCACGGCCTGGACGGCCTTGTGCTGGTCGTCAGCTGCGACAAGACCATACCCGGCGCGATAATGGCGGCGGCGCGGATGAACATCCCGGCCATCGTCATCAGCGGCGGCCCTATGCCCACCGGCCATTACAGGGGCGAGGTGTCCGACTACAGCGCCTGCATAGAGACCGTCGGCCGCGTGCATAACGGCGACATGACCGAGGCCGAGCAGGAGGAGCTGACACAGCACTGCTGCCCCGGCTGCGGCTCCTGCTCCGGCATGTTCACCGCCAACTCCATGAACTGCCTCGCCGAGGCGCTGGGCATGGCGCTGCCCGGCAACGGCACCATCCCCTCGTATTACGGGGAGCGCCTCGCGCTGGCCAAGCGCGCCGGCATGGGCGCGGTGGCGCTCGTGAAGAGCAATATCCGCCCGCGGGACATCCTCACCGAGAGAGCCTTTGAAAACGCCATCCGCGTGGACATGGCCATCGCCGGCTCGACGAATACCACGCTGCATCTGCCCGCCATCGCAAACGAGCTGGGCATAAAGCTGCCGCTCAGGAAGTTTGACGAGATCAGCCGCGCCACGCCAAATCTCTGCCATATAAGCCCCAACGGGCATCACCACATGGACGATCTGTACCGCGCCGGCGGCATCTACGCCGTCATGCACGAGCTCGACCGCGCGGGGCTCATCGACACCGGCTGCATGACCGTCGCCGGAAAGACCGTGGGCGAGCTGCTGCCCGGCCACGAGATCAGGGATTACGACGTCATCCGCAGCGCAGACGCGCCCTACAGCAGGCAGGGCGGCCTCGCGGTGCTCTTCGGCAATCTCGCGCCGCAGGGCTGCGTCGTCAAGGCCGCGGCGGTCTGCCCGGGCATGATGAAGCACACCGGGCGCGCGAGGGTGTTCAATTACATGGAGGACGCGACCGAGGCCATACTCGACGATAAGATAGTGCCGGGCGACATGGTGGTCATCAAGTGCGAGGGCCCGAAGGGCGGCCCCGGTATGCGCGAAATGCTCTCCCCGACAGCCGCCATAGTCGGCAAGGGTCTCGGCGAGACCGTCTCTCTGCTGACAGACGGGCGCTTTTCCGGCGCGACGCGCGGCGCGGCCATCGGCCATGTGTCGCCGGAGGCCATGGAGGGCGGAGTTTTCGCCGTCATCGAGGACGGGGACACTGTTTCCGTCGATATCCCGGAGCGCACGATAAATCTGAACGTGGACGAGGCGACGATAGCAAAGCGTGTCGCCGCGTGGAAGCAGCCGCCGCTGAAGGTGAAGTCCGGCTATCTGGTGAAGTACGCGAGGAGCGTCTCCTCCGCCGCGACCGGCGCCGTCACCACCAGCTACTGCGAGGGCGCGTTCTGATACACAAACCGACATAAAAGGAGACAAACTGCAATGAAAATGGCCATGATCGGCTGCGGCGCGGCGGGAAGCTGCTTCGCGGGCTACCTGAGAAGGGGCGGCGCGGACATCACGCTTGTCGATATGTACAAGGCGCATATGGACAAGATCGCGCGCGACGGCCTGGAATTTATAATCTACCCCGACACGCACCATCATCTCGACGGCTTCAAGACCGCCTACAGCGCCGATAATATCGGCATAATGGACATCGTCATCTTCGTCACCAAGGCGACCCAGCTTGAAAACGCCGTGAAGAGCGCCATGCCCTGCATCGGAAAGGATACCGTCGTCGTCTCCCTGATAAACGGCCTCGGCAACTCCGACATCCTGCTCGAGCATTTCCCGGCCAACCGGATCATCGTCGGCTCCGGCGCTCTCGGCACCGCGCTCAAGGAGCCGGGCTGCTGCGTCAGCACCGAGGTAAAGGGTCTGCTGGCCCACTTCGGCCCCCTCGCCCACGACGCCGTGATAGACGCCGCCGGCAAGTATCTCGCCGAGGTCTTCACCGCCGGGGGCTGTCTCGCGGAGTTCCACGAGGACGACTGGCCCTTCATCTGGCGCAAGGTCATCATCAACTGCACCGTCAACACTGTCTGCGCGCTGGTGCGCCTGAAGATCTTCGAGGTCGCAGGGGATGAATACGGAATGCAGCTCTTCCGCGGCGTCGTGAACGAGTGCTGCGCCGTGGCCACCGCCAAGGGCTGCCCCTTCGACGCGGAGGAGTTTACCAACACCCACCTGAAAAACTTCATCGACAACATGGGCGACTATTACCCCTCCATGGCGCAGGATATGCTCTTCAACGACCGCCAGACCGAGGTGGACGTGCTCAACGGCATGATCTCCAAATACGGCCGCGCCCTCGGCATCCCGACGCCGTTCAACGACGTGCTCACCCTGATGGTAAAGTGCATCCAGGGCAACTACGACCGGCAGTATTTCAAGAAATAACGCCGCATAAGACAGACAAAGAGCCTGCTGCAAAATTCGGGACGGTCCTGACCGTCCCGTTTTGCAGCAGGCTCTTTCTATCTCCGGCGGCCTCAGTCGCCGTCGATGTGGCCGGCTATGTATGCATCGACGTCCTGGAGGTCTATCTCCAGCGCGACGGAGAGCTCTCCGTGCAGCATCTCCTTGGCGCGCTTCATCGTGGACTCGGCGCGGCTGCTCTTGGTCTTGCGCTCGGCAATGCGGCTGCGCAGTCCCTTCACTATGGCCACGAGCGCCTCGCAGCTGTGCAGCTTGAAAAGCTCCTTATAGTAGGCGTCCACATGGTTGAAGCGGCTGTCCTCGCAGATGGCGGGCTTGATGTCCGGAATGGACCGTATCAGCGCCTCCGCCTCGGCGCGGCTCATAACAGGGCGCATAAATACGCCGGAGTCCACCGGGGTGAAGTACATTCCGCTGCCGATGAGCGGACAGAGGTGATAATAGAGCTTATCCCTCGGAGCGCCGCTCATGCCGAGCGGTTCAATCTTCTCGACCGTACAGACGCCGTTTTCCCCATATATGATTTTGTCACCAACCGAAAACATCAAAATTATCCCCTATACTATTACTCATGTTGTTATTTTACAACACTTTCGCGAAAATTACCAATGGTTTTTTCAAAATTTCAAATTATTGTTGAGCAGAGATAAACTTTTGCTCATTGTCTTATTCAAATTCGGCTGTTATAATCTCTACATCTATGATTGCCCGTTTTTCGGCAAAACAAACCCGGACAGGGGCGCCGCGCATATGGGCGCTCCCGGCAGGCCGCGCTTTGAGCGCGCGGAGGAGGAGAGAGAATATGAGCTACACATTATACCAGATGGCGTGGATAGTGCTGATCTATTCCTGCCTCGGCTGGTGCGCGGAGGTGGCCTTCGCGGCGGTGCGCCGCGGCCGCTTCGTCAACAGGGGCTTTCTGAACGGGCCGGTCTGCCCGATATACGGGATGGGCGTGCTGATAGTCGTGCTGCTGCTCGAGCCGGCGAAGGACAATCTGGCGCTGCTGTTTTTCGGCAGCGTGCTGCTCACCTCGGCGCTGGAATTCGTCATCGGCTATGTTATGGAGCTTTTTTTCCACGACAAGTGGTGGGACTACTCCAAAAATCCATATAATATAAAGGGCTATGTCTGCCTCGAGATGTCCCTCGTGTGGGGCGTCGCCTGCGTGCTGGTGGTGGACGTCGTCCACCCGCTGATAATGCGCCTTGTAAACGCGATGCCGCCCGTGTTCGGGAGATGGCTGGCAATCGGCCTGTTCGTGCTCATGGGCACGGACGCCGTGCTGACGCTGATGGAGCTGCTGAAGCTGCCGAAGCGCTTCAGGGCGATGAACGAGCTGGAGAAGTCGATAAAGGCCGTGTCCGACGCGATGGGCGAGAAGCTGATTTTCGAGCCGGTCGAGAAGAGCCGCGAGCGGCAGGAGGCCTTTGACGAGAAGTACCCGGAGCTGGCCGAGAAGAAGCGCGAATACGCGCAGAGCTTTATCGACAGGCGCAGCGAGATAAACGAGCAGGCGAAGGAGCGGGAGGACGCGCGGCGCGCCGCCCTGGCCGAAAAGCGGGCGGAGCTGGAGAAGAAGCTCGGCGCGGTCAAGGGAAAGAACATCGTCCACCGCCGTATCATGAGCGCCTACCCCACGCTGCTCTACGGCAGCCACAACGGCATGAACTTCCAGAAGCTGAAGGAACACTATCAGGCTATCAAGGACAAAAAAGCGGGATGAGATATGAAGCTGTACCTGTACGGACACGACTATAAATACGCTGTGGAGCAGATGCTCCTCACGATGTTTCCCGAGCAGCGCCCGGAATACCCGGCGGGCAGACCCGAGGGGGACAGGATGGAGATACGCCTCAGCCGCGGCGGCGAGTATGTCACGGCCACCTGCGCGCTGCATCTCGGCGGGCGGCTGCTGCGCGGCCGCGCGGCGGCGAAGAACGGCGCTGCGGACAGTCCCCTTGAGGACGACCGCCGCTGCCAGAGGATAATCAAAAACGCGATGTATCGCGCGGCGCTCGCCGCGGGGATAAAGCGCCCCGCCTGGGGCGCGCTCACCGGCGTCCGGCCGGGGAAGCTCATGCGGGGTCTGCTCGATTCCGGGCTGAGCGGGGAGGAGGCGCTGCGGCGCTTCACCGCGGAATACGACGTGTCGCCGGAGCGAGCCGCCCTGTGCCTTGACACGAGCCGGGAGACCCTGCGCGCCGAGGCAGAGCTTCAGGCGCGCGACGTGTGCCTCGATGTGGGCATCCCCTTCTGCCCCACGCGCTGCGCCTATTGCAGCTTCGTCAGCCAGTCGGTAGAGAAGAGCATGAAGCTCATCCCGCCCTTCCTGCGGGCGCTCGGCGAGGAGATAGAGGCGACCGCGGAGCAGGTGAATAAGCTGGGGCTCAGGGTCATATCCGTGTATATGGGCGGCGGCACGCCGACGACGCTCTCCGCGGGCGAGCTCGACGCGCTCTGCGCGAAGCTTGAGAGCTGCTTTGAGCTGTCCTCCCTGCGGGAATACACCGTCGAGGCCGGCCGGCCCGACACCATTAGCGCGGAGAAGATCGAGGTGCTGCGCCGGCACGGCGTCGGCCGGGTGAGCGTGAATCCGCAGACCATGTCCGACAGGGTGCTCGAGGCCATAGGCAGGAGACACACCGCGGCGGACATCGTGTCCGCACTTGAGCTGGTGCGGAGCGCCGGCGGCTTTGAGGTGAACATGGACCTCATAGCGGGGCTGCCCGCGGACACGGTGGAGAGCTTCCGGCAGACCGTGGACGAGGTGCTCGCGCTCGAGCCGGAGAATGTCACGGTGCACACCCTGTCGCTGAAAAAGGGCTCGCGCATCAGCCTTGAGGGCGCGGCGCTCCCGAGCGGCGCGGAGGTGGCGGAGATGCTCGACCTCGCCGGGGAAAAGCTCCGCGCGGGCGGGTACGCGCCGTATTATCTCTACAGGCAGAAATTCATGTCGGGCGGCTTTGAGAACGTCGGCTGGGCCAAAAAGGGCTGCCTGAACATTTACAACATCTGTATAATGGAGGAGCTTTGCAGCATCATCGCCATGGGCGGCGGCGCGTCCACGAAGCTCGTCCGCCCGGGCGACGGGCGAAACATCCGGCTGATGGACCCGAAATATCCGCTGGAGTATATAAACAGCATCCAAAAGACCTGCGCGGACAAGGCGAGGATCGGCGAATTCTACGCGCGGGGCGATTATAAGGAGGAACAGTGAATGGCGTTTCAGCTGAAGGACATTAATTTCAAGACGGTCTCCGACCCCGCGGCCTTCATCGAGGAGGGCGACGCGCAGTATCGCGCCAAGGTGGAAAAGGCCGCGCAGATGATAATCGACAACCGGAAAAACAGCCCCATCGTCCTGCTGTCCGGCCCGTCCGGCTCCGGCAAGACCACCACGGCCATGAAGATCGCCGACGAGCTGAGAAGGCGCGGCGTCGGCACCTACTACGTCGGCATGGACGACTATTTCAAGACCATAGACCCCGACACCGTGCCCCGCACGCCGGAGGGGGAGATGGATCTCGAATCCCCGCTCTGCCTCGACATGGAGCTGCTCAACCGGCACTTCACCCAGCTGTCGGAGGGCAAGCGCATTTTCGTGCCGAAGTATGAATTCTCGCGCAAGATGCGCATTCAGGAGCCGTCGAAGGCCATCCGGCTCGGCTCTGATGAGGTCGTGATCTTCGAGGGCATCCACGCCCTGAACGACATGATAACCGAGCGCCACCCCGAGGCGTTCAAGCTCTATATCTCCGCGCGGAGCGACGTGATGTTTGAAAACCGGCTCGTCTTCAAGCGCACCTGGTTCAGGCTCGTGCGCCGCACCGTGCGCGACTATAACTTCCGCGGCTCCGACCCGGCCGAGACCATGAGCATGTGGGCCAACGTCCGCCGGGGCGAAAAGGCGAACATCTCCCCCTATAAGGACAAGGCGAACCTCCAGTTCGACACCGCCCTGCCCTACGAGCTGCCGGTGTTCAACCGCACCGCGACGGAGCTGTTCAAGTCCGTGCCGGAGGGCATAGACCGCTTCGACGAGCTGCGCGAGGTGCTCCCCGCGCTCCAGCTCTTCGGGGAGATAGACGATAAATACGTGGCCGAGGACTCGCTGATAAGGGAGTTCATCGGCGGCGGGATATACGAGTACTGAGGGATATCCCTCATCGGTGGCGCGAAAAGCCGCCGAAAAACGCAAGGCCTGTCATTCTGAGGCGGTGAGCCGAAGAAGCTTTATCAAAGGGACGGCCCGGCCGCTCCGCTGAAAAAGCTGCTTCACTTCGCTCGGAATGGCAGGCCTTTTGCAGCCGAGCCCGTGTCCGGCAGACTGCTGCGGATAAAAAACACGCACGAGTTGTCCCCACAGGATAATTTCCCCTTGAAATGGCGGCGGGGCTATAGTATAATCAAGAAAAAAGCGGAAATGGGAGATACATATGGAGCTTGGAGAAATAATCGCCGCGCGCCGCCGGGAGCTGGGGCTGAATCAGGCGCAGCTCGCCGCGAGGCTGACCGGGATGGGGCTGCCGGTGTCGAATCAGGCCGTGTCCAAATGGGAGAACGGCTCCACGCTGCCGAACGCGAGGCAGTTTCTCGCGGTGTGTCAGGCGCTGGATATAGACGATATAAAGGGCGAGTTCTCCGTCGGGGGAGACGGCTTTCTGGCGGGGCTCGACAGGGAGGGTCGCCGCCGCGCGCTGGACTATGTGCAGCTTCTGCGCGAGAGCGGGCGGTACGCCGCGCGCCTTGCGCCCGGGCGCGCCGCGCCGCGCCGGAGGAGCCTGCCTCTGTATGCGCTGGCGGTCTCCGCCGGTACGGGGCAGTTTCTCGACGGCGAGGATTACGAGATGGTCGAGGTCGGCGCGGAGGTGCCGGACGGCGCGAACTTCGGCGTCCGCGTCGCGGGGGACAGCATGGAGCCCGAATTTCACGACGGGCAGACGATCTGGGTGCGCCAGCAGCGCAGCCTGATGACCGGGGACATAGGCATCTTCCTGTACGACGGGAGCGCCTACCTCAAGCAGCTCGTTGCGCGCGAGGACTCCATGGCGCTCCACTCGCTCAACCGCAGCTATAACGACATCATCGTCTCCCCGGAGCTGCCGCTCCGCGTCCTCGGCAAGGTGCTGCGGCAGGGCGGCGTAAAGTGAAAAGGTCTGTCCGGGAAGCCGTCACCGGCTGCCCGGACACCAGCCTGTCAAAGAAGTCGTTGCCGACTTCCCTGACAGGCTTTATCCGCCACTTTTTTCGTGAAAGCGTAATATCACGAAAAAACTCGCTTCGCTCGGCAAAGGCTTGATAAATCAAGCCTTTGCCGGCGGGTTATTGTAACGCGAGACGGGCCTTGCCCTCTCGCGCTCTCCCGCTGCTCTATCAACATTGGCTTGGAAGCTTAGTTTTTTTGACAGTCTGCTGTCAAAGAAGCCGTCACCGGCTTCCCGGACACGTTCAGCCGCCGTTTTCGGGCGGCTCTTTTTTTCTCCCGCCGAAATACTCGACGGGGACGCAATCCGACAGGCCGACGAGGATGCTCGTGTATTCCTCCGGGCTCTCGCCGCGCGGCGTTTTCAGGCTGACGCCGGCACAGGACGGGTCCTTATGCAGCGAGACGCGCACCGTGGCGCCGCTGCCGGGACGGCTTTCGAGCAGCACGCTTCCGCTGTGCAGCTCGGCGATACGGCGGACGACCGTCAGTCCGAGGCCGGTGCCGCCGCCCATGCGCCCCATGTCGAACTCGTGCCTGTAGCGGTCGAAGGCCGTGCACAGCTCGCCCGGCGCTATGCCGCAGCCGTCGTCGCTCACGGACAGCACCACGCTGCCCCTCCCCTCGATAAGGCTGATGTTTATCCGGGTGCAGCCCTCGGCGTGGACGAGACAGTTGGACAGAAGGTTCATGAGCAGGATGCGCATCAGCGCCGCGTCGGCCGCGAGGCTGATGTCTTCGCCGATCTGCGCGCAGAGCTCGGGCTTGAAGGCAAAGCTCCGCGCCGTCTCGATGACGCGGGCGCAGAGCGCGGAGAGGTTGAGCTCCTCCGGCGCGAACGGGACGCTTCCGCTTTGCAGGCTCAGCACGAGGGAGGCGTTGCTTATCATGCGCATCATGCGGCCGGAGCTGCGGTTGAGGGAGGCGATGCCCGCGCAGATAAGCCCGTCGCCCAGCTCCTCGGCGCGCTCGCGTATCCGCTCGGAGGACAGACCGACGTTCATGATGCTGTTTCTCATCGAGCAGAGAAAGGGGTCGCTGAGGACGGCGGGGTTCGCAGCGGCGGGGGAGAGAAAGATTATCTGCGTCCGATCGCTCTTCGACGAGCGCACGATATAATTCACTCCGCCTATAAGGGCGTCCGCAATAAAGGCGGCCGCCTGCGCCCCGGCGATATCCGGGCCGAACAGGCTCCGGAGCGTCTTGCCGACGCAGTCCTCGCCGAGCGCCGTCTGCGCGGCGGAGTTTGCGTAGAGCACCTTTCCCTGCTGGGCGAGCAGGGCGGCCTCGCCGGAAAAGGCGAGCAGGTCTGAGGATATATGTATCATTTTTATCTCTGTTCCCCGCGGGCGCAGAATGCGGCGCCGCGGCAAAAAACAAACCGGGAAGGCCGGGCGAGCGCGGTTTTGGGGCGCTTCTCCAGCAATTTTAGCAAGAATATACAAAATACACAATGCTGACCGGGATAAATGCCCGCTTTTGTGCGAAAATTCGGCACAATTTTGTTAAAAATAGATAGGGTGGAATATTGATTTTTGGCAATATTATATGTTACAATTTAGACGCTGATAAAGGCAGCAAACTCCGTTTCGGAGTCCTTGCATATATGGTTTGCGTATCAAATTTTATTTTGGAGGATATTTTATGATCAATGTTGGCATCAATGGCTTCGGCCGCATAGGAAGCCTTACCTTCAGAGCCGCCATCAAGGCGGAAGACGTTCAGGTCGTTGCAATCAACGCTCCCGGCAAGTCTGCCGGCCAGCTGGCATACGCTGTCAAGTACGACACCGTCCACGGCCGCTTCGACGGCACTGTGGACTACAGCGACGAGGAGAAGGTCCTCATCGTGGACGGCAAGCGCGTTCCCGTGCTCGATTCCCGCGATCCCTCCCTCCTGCCCTGGGGCAAGCTGGGCGCGGACTACGTGCTCGAGTGCACCGGCAAGTTCCTCACAAAGGCGGACGCGCAGCCCCATATCGACGCCGGCGCCAAGGTCGTCGTCATGTCCGGCCCCGCGAAGGACGACACGCCGATGTTCGTCTGCGGCGTCAACCTCGAGGCCTACACCGCCGATATGCAGTTCGTGTCCAACGCCTCCTGCACCACCAACTGCCTCGCCCCCCTCGCCAAGGTCGTCAACGACAACTTCGGCATTGTGGAAGGCCTCATGACCACCGTCCACGCCTCCACCGCCACCCAGTCCGTCGTCGATGGCTTCTCCAAGAAGAACTGGCGCCTGGGCCGCAGCGTATACAACAACATCATCCCCACCAGCACCGGCGCCGCCAAGGCTGTCGGCAAGGTCATCCCCGCCCTCAAGGGCAAGCTGACCGGCACCTCCATGCGTATTCCCGCCGGCGACGTCTCCATCGTCGATCTGACCTGCCGCATAGAGAAGGCCGCCACCTACGAAGAGATCTGCGCCGCCGTCAAGGCCGCCTCCGAGGGTCCCATGAAGGGCGTCATCGAGTATGTTGACGACGAGGTCGTCTCCTCCGATTTCCGCACCGACGCCAACACCTCCATCTTCGACGTCAGAGCGGGTCTGTCCCTCAACGAGCACTTTGTGAAGCTCATGGCGTGGTACGACAACGAGTGGGGCTTCTCCAACAAGATGCTCGACCTCACCCGCCACATCGATTCCGTCAGGAACGCCAAGTAAAAAACGCCTCCCGGACAGCGGGATGCCGTGACGATCCCTCTTCCGGCTTCGGTCGGAAGAGGGATTTCGCTTGCGGCCGGGTCTTGCCCGGCTCAATGAAAGAAGATAAGGGGGGACAGACATGGCCAAGCACACCGCGCTGGGCTTTGGCGCAGGGGCGCTGCTCAGGGTGCTGGCGGCGATCCTCGCGGGGACGCTGCTGCTGGCGCTGGCGTACAGTATCCCGACGGAATATATCGAACCGAATGCGGAGAAGTCGGCGCTCACGGTGAAGGAGGAGGGGCTCAACCCCTCTGTCACAAAGCATGTCTCCTGCGTTATCGACAACTGGACGGATTCCACCATGCTGCTCGAGGCGATATATCCTTGCAGCGGGAACGCGTTCAGGGACTCCATGCTGGCCTGCCGCTTCGGCTCCGGCTCCGATATCCCGCGGGACGTGCTCTGGCAGTATTTCGAGACGGGGGAGTATAGCGGCACCACGCCCTATCCCCAGTACTGGCACGGCTATCTCGTGCTGCTCAAGCCCCTGCTGCTCGTGACCGACTATGCGGGCATACGCGTCATAAACGGCGTCGTGCAGGCGCTCGTCACCGCGCTCGTGTGCCTTGCGCTCTGGCGCAAGGGGCAGCGGCGCTATATCGTCCCGTACCTGCTCTGCATACTGCTGCTCATACCGGTGGCGCTCGCGAAGTGCCTGCAATATTCGAGCTGCTTTTACATATTCTCCCTCGGCAGTCTCGCCGTGATACTCACGGGCGGCGGGGAGGGAGGCAAGAGGCGGCTGCTGCTGATTTTCCTGTATATCGGCATTGCGACGGCGTATTTCGACTATCTGACCTATCCCGTCGCCGTGTTCGGCATACCGGCGCTGTTCTATGTGAACATGACGCCCGCGCGCTCTCCAAAGGAGACGCTCAAGCGCTTTTTCGCGGCGCTCGCGGTCTGGGGCTTCGGCTACGGCGCGATGTGGCTCGGCAAGTTCGTGGTCGGGAGCCTGATAACGGGGGAAAACATGTTCGCCGCGGCGATGGATCATGTCGGCTACTGGATGAGCGACGCGAACTCCTTCACGGTGCCCTTCGTCCTGATAAAGAACCTGACGATATTTTCCCGCACCCCGGCCATGGCCGCGGCGCTGCTGTATGCCGCCGCGCTCTTCGCGCTGCTGCTCGCGCGGCGCAAAAGGCTGACCGGGGAGGACAGAGCCGCCCTGCCGCGCCTCGTGCTGCCCTATGCCGTCCTCGGCGTACTGCCCTTTATCTGGTATATCGTCATGCTCAACCCCTCCGGCGTGCATTACGAGCTCTTCGGCCACAAGGCGCTGGTCGTGACGGCCTTTGCCGGGCTGAGCATGCTCACGAAGCTGTACGAGCTGACGAAAAAGCCCGCCCTTGCGCAGAGCTGAGGGCGCGCGGGGCTTGCCGGCCCGAGCGCGGCGAAGGGCTCCTCCGGCCTCAGAATGACAGAGAGCTGTGCTTCTGCGGCCGGAGGAGGCCGGTTCACAGTAAGTTAACTTGACAGGGCTGCTGTTCCGTGGTAGTCTAAGCGAGGATACAATTTTTGCTGCCCCGTCGGACGGAGGCCGGTTCTTATGAATGGGCGCCGTGCGGAGGCAGCTTGTTTATGCCCTGAAAGGAGCGCGTAAACTATGGATTACGACGTAATAATCGTGGGCGCAGGCCCCGGAGGGATATTCACGGCCTATGAGCTGACAAAGGCGGACAAGGGTCTGAGGGTGGGCGTTTTCGAGCTGGGACGGCCGCTGGACAAGCGCAAATGCCCCATCGACGGGGACAGGATAAAATCCTGCGTCAAGTGCCCGGTCTGCTCTATAATGAGCGGCTTCGGCGGCGCGGGCGCTTTTTCGGACGGAAAATACAACATCACCAACCAGTTCGGCGGCACGCTGTACGAGCATATCGGCAAGCGGCAGGCGCTGGAGCTGATGCACTATGTGGACGATATAAACCTCAGCCACGGCGGGGAGGGGACAAGGCTCTACTCCACCGCGAACACGAGGATAAAGCGCAGGTGCCTTGAAAACGGGCTGCATCTGCTCGACGCGCAGGTTCGCCATCTGGGGACGGATATAAACTACGTCGTCCTCGGCAATATCTACGACGAGCTCAGGGACAGGGTGGACTTCCATTTCAACACCGCCATAGACAGCGTGAGCAAGACCGGCGACGGCTACGAGCTGCGCTCCGGGGAGAAGACCTATACCTGCTCAAGGTGCGTCATCTCCGTCGGCCGCAGCGGCAGCAAGTGGATGGAGAGCGTCTGCGAGAGCATGGATATCCCCACCATGTCCAACCGCGTGGATATCGGCGTGCGGGTGGAGCTGCCCGCGGAGATATTCTCCTCCCTGACGGACGAGCTGTACGAGAGCAAGATAGTCTACCGCACGGAGAAATTCGAGGATCTGGTGCGCACCTTCTGCATGAACCCGCACGGCGTCGTCGTCAACGAGAACACCAACGGCATCGTCACCGTCAACGGCCACAGCTATGAGGACAAGAGCAGGCACACCGAGAACACGAACTTCGCCCTGCTCGTGAGCAAGCACTTCTCCGAGCCCTTTAAGGACTCCAACGGCTACGCCGAGAGCGTCGCCCGTCTGTCGAACATGCTCGGCGGCGGGGTGATGATACAGCGCTTCGGAGACCTCGTCAGGGGCCGCCGCAGCACGGTGCGGCGCATAGAGGAGAACTTCGTCACGCCGACGCTCGCCGCCACGCCGGGCGACCTGAGCCTTGTCATACCCAAGCGCATACTCGACGGCATCATCGAGATGGTCTATGCGCTCGACAAGATAGCCCCGGGCACCGCGAACGACGACACGCTGCTCTACGGCGTGGAGGTAAAGTTCTACAACATGGAGGTCGAGATAAACGAGAACCTGGAGACCAAGAGCGAGGGTCTGTACGTGATAGGCGACGGCTCCGGCGTCACCCACTCCCTCTCGCACGCCTCGGCCAGCGGCGTCCACGTCGCGCGCCACATCCTCGGAGAGATATAGCTCACCGGCGAAGTCCCGCGGGGCTTTGCATATAGCCGGAATCCGTTAAAGGCTTAAGGCTTTAACGGATTCCGGCATAAATACGCTCTATTTCCGGCAGGTGAACAGTATCACCTGCCGTTTTTTTGCTATCTGCTTCAAAAGCTCCATGGCCTGTCCGAGGCGCGTCTCGTCGAGATTCACGAGCGCGTCGTCGATTATCAGCGGGCAGGGCTCCCCGTCGGGCAGGGCGAGCTCGCATACCGCGAGGCGCACCGCGAGATACATCAGGTCGAGCGTGCCCGCGCTCAGATACTCCGCCTCTCTGGCCACGCTGTCGTCCTTCGTGCGCGTGCGGGCGGTGAAGTCCCGGTTTATGAGCACGTCCTCATAGCGCCCGCCCGTGACCGCCGACATGTACCTTGCCGCCACCCTGCCGAGCTCCGGCGAGAAGCGGCTCTGCATCTGCGTGTCGGCCTCGCGCAGCGTGTCCACCGCGAGGGAGAGCGCGTCGTACTCCGCCTGTATCTGGTCGTACTGCTCGCGCATACAGCTGAGGCTGCTCGAGAGCACCAGCGGGTCGCCCATGGCGGACAGACGGCCGTTTATCCCGGCTATCTGCGCCGAAAGGCGCTCCGAATCCGCCCTCGCGGCCGCAAGGGCGCGGCTGAGGCGCGCGGCCTCGGAGGAGCCGCCCGAGAAGTCGAGATCCGCTATGGCGGCCTCCTCAAGCTCGCTCTGGCTCGCTCTGGCCTGCTCATACGCGGCGCGGCTGAGCCGCTCCGCCTCCTCGGCGCCGTCGAGCGCGGCAAACATGGCCAGCCTCCCGGCCAAAACTGTGTTTATGTCCTCCGCCGACGCGGCGTGGTATTTGCGCAGTATCTGCCGCCTGAGCGCCTCCGCCTCGAGCGCGCCGCGCCGCAGCCGCGCATAGCGCAGCAGCAGCACCACCGCGCCCGCGCAGAACACGGCCGCCGCCGCGACAAGCGGGATGAGCCTTGTAGAGGTATAGATCGCGGCGAGAGCCGCCGCGAGAATGAAGCAGAGCAGCGCGGGCAGGAGGGCAAGGCGGGTCTTCGGCCGCACGGCCAGCCCTTTGAGAGTGTCCCTGTCGGCACTGACCTCCGCCTCCAGCTGCTGCCGGTTTCTGCCGCCGAAGTCGCCCCCGCGCAGCTCCTCGCGGCGCAGGGACACCTCCGCTATGGCGGCGTCGTGCTCGTCGCTGCGGGCTTTCAGCTCCGCCCGCCCGGCGTTTAGCCGTTCAAGCGCCTCGCGCCGCTGCTTTTTGCGGCTCTCCGTCACGGCCTGCTCGAGCGCCGCGCACTGTCCGCGCGCTCTCTCCAGCCGCTCCTCAAGGCTCTGTATATCGTCCGCCGAGCCGCTCATGTCCTCGAGCTTGCGCTGGGCGTCGTCCATCTGGCTCTCAAGCTCGGGCAGCAGGCCGCGTCGGTTGTAGCGGCGCTTGCGCTGCCACGCGCGCAGGCGCTCGTCCGCCTCAGTGTAGGAGGTCTGCTCCTCGCCGGTGGAGACTATCGCGCTGATGCGCTTTTCAAGCTCCGGACTGCCTGTGACGGCCACCGTGCCCTGCGCGATAAACGCGCTGCGGCCGAACACGTCCTTCGACACGCCGGTGAGCAGCTCCCCGGCGTTCGTGCCGTTCATGCCCTCGACGGGGACGTTAGAGCCGGTATAGGTCGCGGAAAACTCGCGCATGGGGGCGCTTTTCGCCTTCGTGCCGCGCGTGAGCGTGATGTTGCAGCGGTCCGCCGTGAGCTCCATGCTGCCGTCCATCGGCGCGCCGGACCAGGGGGCGTAGCGCAGCTTGTCCGGCAGATAGCCGGTTCTTGAGCGCTCGGAGGAGTCCACGCCGAAGAGCATCGCGCGGATAAAGGCGCACCAGGTGGATTTGCCGCTCTCATTCGGGGCGTAGATGACGTTCAGCCCCTCATGCAGCTCCAGCGTCTCGTTTTCAAGCTTGCCGAAGGATGCGGTCAGCTTATTTATCCTCATGGCCGGCCACCTCCTCTGTGTTGTCTATCGCGGCGAGACCCCAGCGGGCGGCCTGCTCGACCAGTATGCGCTGTCCGTCGTCCCGCGCGGCGTCGTAGCGGGCGCGGAGCTTTTCGAGAAAAAGCCCGCGCAGAGTGTCCTCCCCGGCGCAGTCCCACACGTCGCGGCGCAGCCGCGTCTCGTCCCGAAGTTGCAGCTCGAAGAACATCTCCGCGATATTCGCGCTCAGGCGCTTGAGGTCGGGCGCGGAGTCCGCCTCGCCGGTGAGGATGATGCGGTAGATGTCCTTCACGGTGTCGTCCGGGAGCATCGTGTGGACGGCCAGCAGCGGGTCGCTGCCCGTGACGTCCACGCGCAGCAGCTCGTAGCGGCGCGAGGCTATGCAGGCCGTGCGCAGCTCGCACGCGCCGTCGCCGAGCTCGACGAGGCCGACGGTCTTCTCGCCCGTCTCGTCGAAGCCACGCCCCTCCGGGCAGCCCGGCCAGGAGTACCATGTGTCCCCGGCCTTTTTCAGGCCGCTCGCCGCGTGCACGTGCCCGAGGGCGACATAGTCCATGCCGCTCGCGGCGAGCTCGTCCTCGCCGATGGGGTCGTATGCCGAGGTCTTCACGCCCACGTCGCCGTGGATGCACATGACGTTCAGCAGGCCCTCGGCGCGCTGCGCGTGAAAGCCGGCGAGCAGGGGGCCGCTGCGGCTCTCGGTAAAGCCGGCGCCGTAGACGCGCGCGCCCAGCCCCGGCAGCTCGACGCACTCGATGTCGGGGCTCGTGAAGATGTGCACGTTCTCCGGCATCTTAAGCCTGGCGTACGGGGATTTGGGCGAATAAAAGTCGTGGTTGCCGGGGGAGATGAAGACGGGCGCCGGGATATTGCTCAGCGCGCGCACAAGCTCCTCTCCGGTCTCGAAAAAGGTGTTGCCGCTGTCGAGCAGGTCCCCGGCGAGCAGCACAAGGCCGACCTGCTCCCGTCCTGCCAGCTCCGCCAGCGCGCCGAGCAGCGCGCGCTGCTCGCCGCGGCGTATGGCGGCCTTGCCCGCCGGAAGCCCCTCAAAGGGCGAATCCAGATGCAGGTCGGCCGAATGGAGGATCTTTATCTTGCTCATTTCAGTCGTATCCCCTCCGCGCTAAGGCATTTCCCCGTCTCGGGGTCTATCTCGAACAGGCAGCCCTCAAGCTTGGCCGCGCCCCCCGCCGATTCGTAGCGCCGGGGCGGGTCGCCCATGAACTTGCCTATGCTCTGCTCCGGCTCCACGCCGAGCACCGATTCCACTGGGCCGGTCATGCCGAGGTCGGTTATATAGCCCGTGCCCTTCGGCAGGATGCAGGCGTCGGAGGTCTGCACATGGGTGTGCGTGCCCCACACGGCGCTGGCCTTCCCGTCGAGCATATAGCCCATAGCGCGCTTCTCGCTGGTGCCCTCGGCGTGAAAGTCCACAAGGACGATCTTCTCCTGTATCTGCTGCATATAGCCCTCGGCGATGATAAAGGGGTTGTCGGTGTTGTTGTCGAGCGTGAAGCGGCCGATGAGGTTTAAAACGCAGACGTCCCCGAAGGGGGCGGAGTATACCGCGATGCCACGGCCGGGGCACTGCGGGGCGAAGTTCGCCGGGCGCAGTATCTTGCGCCGCTCCTCCAGATAGGGGCGCAGCTCCGTGCGCGTCCAGGTGTGGTTGCCGAGGGTTATCACGTCCGCCCCGGCGCGGAATATGGCGTCCGCCTGCCGCGGCGTTATGCCCACGACGTTCGCGTTCTCCCCGTTTACGACCACGAAATCTATGCCGTTTTCCCTGCGGTAATCGCGCAGGCGCTTATCCAGAAATTCAAGGCCGGGCTCGCCGCAGATATCGCCGACCGCCAGAATTTTTACGCTCATGCTCTCTCCTCCGGAAATTTCTTTATCTACCATTGTACCACATTTTACAAGTAAGTAGCAACGCAAATAATGCACATAATAGCCGTACCAGATCAAATGGAGGTAAAGAAAATGAACAGAAAAAATTTCTATGTCGGTATGGGTATGGGCGTCGTGGCCTGCGGCTGCGCGGTGCTGGCCTTCAGGCCGAGGAAGAAGCGCGCCATCACAAGCGCGGTGGGCAGGGCGCTGATGACCATGAGCGAGGTCGCCGACTCCATATCCGAGACCATGGGCTGGTAAAAAAGCCCAGGTAGCGCGCGCCGGCTGAAGCCCGCCGACAATAACAGGCTGCTTTGGCAAGAATGAGAGAAATAATTCCAAAATGTATGTGCTAAAATGATGTGACCCAAAAAGAGGAAGAGAAGTCAGTTCCAAAGTGGTATAGTGAATTCACCACAAACCACAAACCACAAAGGAATGACTTCTCATGAATAAGATAGCACAAGAGGCGCGGAAACGT
>JAYFNM010000085.1:0-52964 GCA_034933465.1 Oscillospiraceae bacterium
CTCACTTTCGCTTTCCACCAGCGTGCGCAGAACGCCAATGTCCAGCTCGTTTTTCTCAACGAAGCTGCGGAGCACCTCCGGCAGATCCTCCGTAAAATTCTCGTCCAGCACAGTGGCGGGCGTGATCACGATTTTGCCGTCTACGACGAAAGCCTCGTATCCGGAATCCTTTGGAAAACCCGCCTCGTCCATTAGACAGGGCGGCAGCTCAATGCCGCGGCATTTGGAATGACCGCAGCTTTTGCACGCGCACTCCTCCTGACGCTCGGTACATTCGTATTCCTCGCAGGCGTTTGCAAGCGCGAGCATCAGTCCCTCCGTCAGCTCCGTCAGCGCGCCGATTGCGGCAATTGTCTCTGCCGCACTCAGCTTTTCGGGCAGAAGGACAATGGTGGACTCTGCTACATGGGCAGTGATACTGTCCCCACTGCTCAGTTCTGCAAGTGCAAGAGCGGCATGGGGAATGATGAGCGGTGCGGCGGAATTCTTATAGAGCTTGAATTTCATGGGAAATTTCCTCCTTCGTTTTTTGTCTCCGGCTCGTGGATGAGTTCAAAGTGCTGGGGACCTTCTTCATTCATGAGGAAAGGGAACATATTGAGCTGTGTATGGCGCGAAGCCATGTACGGGCGCGGGTCGTAGTTCGTCATGATGATTTCCTCGTACTCGCTGCCGGGAACAAGGGACATACTGTTGGGGCGCCTGGTATAAAAGATGTAGAAGTCCTTGTACAGCTCGCAGATGAACGGGCAGTAGTTGTACGATACCATGACGCAGCCGCGGCATTTTGAAAGCGCGTCATGGAGGCGGGTGTGGTCTGCCTCCGTGAATTCCACGACATAGCAGCCCTCGGCCTCGTAGTACGGCGGGTCGCAGTAAAATACTGCTCCGTCTCGGTCGTACTGCTCAACGAGCGCTTGAAAGTCCTTGTTTTCAATGGCAACGTCCGCGAGGCGGCGGGAGCATTCCCAGATGAGATAGAAAAACCTGCGCAGATCGCAGCTCTTTCCGGCAAAGGATTTGCCGCCTGCGCTGAAGCTGTACCGGATGAGGCGGAAATAATCCGCCGCGCGCTTGACGTCGCCGCGCTCCGCCTTGGTAGTCAGCAGCCGCTTGAGCTCTTCATACTCCGGCATGGCGAGATACTTTTCCGACAGCTCCAGCTGCTCGTCGAGGTAGTCCTGCGTAAATTCCTCCTTCCAAAAGAATTTGTAGAGTACATTGAAATCGTCGCGGGCGTTCAGGGGCAGGAAGCCAAGCTCCCGGATGAGCGCCATGGTGCGGTTTTTGACACAGAAAAAGAGGTTTACAAGATCCGAATTGAAATCGTTGTAAACCTCCATCACGCCGGGACGAAGCTCGCGGTTCATAAGGACTGTACCGCTGCCGCCGAACACGTCAATCACCCGCGTGTACTGCGCGGGGAACAGCTTGTCAATGAGCCAGAGCAGCTTGCCCTTGCCGCCAACCCAGCTCAGAAAGCTTTTTTGAATACGATCACCTCCAGATACGAAAAAAGCGCCGCCTCCCTGACCTCTGTCTGTCAGAAAGACGGCGCTGCCGTTTGTAATTATTTGTCTATGTCTGTTTGAATCACCGTGGGATCGAAGTCGGTTTTATGTACGATTTGAAATATCTTCTGTGGCGGCGGCGCGTTCCCGCCCGCCGCTTTCCAGCCTGCGAGAAAGGCGATGCGTACCATGGCAAACAGCGCCTGTTCCGCCTGATCGTACTCTCTTCGGTCGATAAAATCGCCAAATGCTTTTTCAAATTCGTCGCTCTGCATGGCTTTCCTCCGTTTCTAACATAATATATAACATATAATTAAACAATAGTCAATGTTACGATTATGTTAGAGGTGATAGCGATGGCTAATAAAAAGCTTGAGATAACTCCCAAAAATTCAAAGGGAGAGGATGGATACAAGACATTTTCTATCAGAATTAAGGAAGAACTGTGTGCAAACCTTGATACAATCGCAAGCGAAACCGGTCGAAGCAGGAATGAGCTTGTTGCTCTGTTTATCGAATACGGTTTGGATAACTGCGAAATAGTAAAGTGAGAAAAGCGCCCGCATTTTTTGCGGACGCTTTTTCTATTGCATGGTCATTCCGCCCGTTTGTGGCTCGCTTTCATTGCGGGGCAGAGTCTCCTGAGCCTTGCAGTAAAAGCATTCCTGCTCAGTTCGGATGCTCCAGCTGTCCGCGTCGCTCCACAGGTGGGCGTACAGTCCTCTGCCATCAACCTTGATCTCCCTCTGCTCAAAACCCTCTCCGAAGCCGTCGCTGGCCTGCCCGGAGATGTACTCCATCAGCGTAGCCAGATCCTTCGACTTCAGCTCGCCGGTCACCTGACATTCCGCCACGCCCCAAAGTCTGCCGTCCCGCGCCTCGGCGGTGAAGGTGAGAGACTTTACCTTTTGGCTTACGCTGTCGTTCCCGCCGTAATAGTGCATGAGTCCGCGTGACGCTTCCTCCGGCAGACACTCACGCGCAAGTGCGGCGACGATGTTGTCCGTATACCGGACGGCTTCGCGGCTGTCAAGCTCTGTAGGCTCGTTCTCGGTATCGCCCCATTCTTTTTTCTCATAGCAATCTACGGTCATGGGCATATAGAGCTTGAGCAGGTGCGTTTCGGGTGGCTTGATGGAGAAGCTGTCCTCGCCGATTATAAGTCCCAGCGTGCGGCCGCTGTCCCAGCTCACGTGGAAAGTGCCGGCATCGTCGATAAAATCCAGTTTGCCAGTGCTGCCCGGCTCCACCGGAGCGTAGGGGTCTTTCATCTCTCTGAGGGTGACGCGCGAGTCCTTCGGGTACTGCTCCCGCATGAACTCGAGCCATTCGCGCGATACGGTTTTCATGTTACATTCCTCCAAATTCCTGTGTAATTTCGGGTTTAAAGGTCTCAGAAGTGGAGCTGGGGCAGCAACCGTCGCGGGCAAAATACGCGCTCATATAGATATAGCTGCCGTCGTGGAAGATTCTGCGATCATGAAACAGGCGGGCGATCACGCCCATGCTGTCCGCGTTCCAATGCTCCGCGTCCCAGATGTGCTGCGACAAGCTGTCCGCCAGATCGTAATCTCCCCGCCGGAACAGATCGTCTGCCATCAGCTGCGCGTAGTGCAGCTCCGTGTGGATGCTCGGCGGCACGATGCCCTGCGACTGATACAGGTCTTTTGCAATGGCGTCAATCTGGCGAAGGCAGATGAGCTCGCCGGAGCATTCGCGCCAAGCTTCCTCAACACGGGCCTCGTCGCGCGGGCTTTCGCTCAGGTGATTGGAAAGCTCCACGCTGCGGATGCGGACGAACTCCGCCTTGCTTTGGTCGGCCTGCGCGTCGAAATAATCCTGCATGTCGAGACGACTGCCGTCCCAGACGATGCCGCAAAGTTGGATGTCCGAAGCGCCGCCGCTCAGATGGTCGGCGTGATTTTCCTCAAGCTCCCGCCACAGCTTTTCCCTCGCCTTAAAGCGATCCTCCGCGTCCACCTTGACGGCAATGTCGCAGTACGCCTTCTCCGCCGGGGAGAAGTGGGAAAAGATGCCGGTGTAGGTTCTGCTCATGTTACAATCCTCCCATCGTTATGCCCGCATTGGGTTTTTTCTCATAATCGTCAAACGGACGCGGGCTTTTCTCGCCGAACAAATCGTAGAGGATATCGTCCGCCCTTTTTCGGACGGTGGGATCGTCTGTCAGCACCTCGTACTGGAAGCCGGAGGTGGGCTTGTACGGCAGCTCGTCGCGGATGACCTGCAAAAAGATGGTCGGGTCGGTATAGGCCAGCGTTTCACCGCTGGCAAAGGACACCTTGCCGATGATCTCGTCCTTTTCCTCCTGAGAATTGAAATGCCCCGCCTCTGAATCGGAAGCGGGACGCAAGGTGTATTTTGGGTTCTCGGCGGGGTAGTTGAGGCCGCGCACCTCGCAGAACTCTTTGAGGGAATACCGCTCTCCGAGAAAGTCCAATCGGCCTTTCAGGGGGCGGTAGCCTGATTTTGGGATCGTTACCGGCTCGTGGATGAGGATTGTTCCGACGTGGTTGACGGCGACATTGGCTTCTACCGTCACCGGCTCGCCGGGGTCATTGTCGCTGCCGCGCAGGTCGTAGGCATACCAGCCCTCCGGGACAGTGTCCCGGTCAACGCGGGCATTGGTGAACAGCGCTGGTTTGCCGAACAGCTCGACGTACTCGTAAGTTTCATCGTAGGCATTTACGCGCATGGGCTTCAACTCCTTGTGTTTTTATAGCTACACACCATACCGCATCGGGGGTTGGAAAGCTACCGCTTTGTTGAAAAAGCGGGGGATCGATGATATAATCGGGTCATTGAAAAATTGGAAGCTGACATGAGGATTATTTATATTTGCTTGGGGGTTGGAGTATGGCAATAATAAGGGAAGCGGGAAAGGACGATTTATTCGCATTACTCAATCTGTATACGCAACTTCATAATAATGCCTTGCCGGAAGACAGTATATCTTTGCAGCAGACATGGTTTGACATTATGGATGACAAAAATCATCATATCATTGTCGCTACCGAGAATTGTGTTATTATATCTTCATGTGTAATTGTAATTGTCCAAAATCTCACGCATAATCAACGTCCTTATGCTCTGATTGAAAACGTTATAACGGATGAGGAGCATAGAAAACAAGGGCTAGCAACCGCGTGTTTGGATTATGCAAAACAAACGGCAATAAAGCGTGGCTGTTATAAAATCATGCTGTTAACGGGAAGCAAAAATCAAAGTACACTGAATTTTTACAGAGAAGCTGGCTACAATTCGGATGATAAGACAGCGTTTGTGCAATGGCTCTAACCGCGCAAAATGAGCATAATCTTCAGTGACAAATTCCCGTTTTGGGAGCAGATCACCAAGGGAGGAACTACACCTTGAATTCTAATCCTAAATCCATCAAACAAACACCTCTGACCAACGAAGATTTATACAGTCGTCAGATGGCCATGTTGAAAAGCTTTCTCGAACACGGGACCATCTCACCGGAGCGGTATCGCACCAGTGCCGATGGCTTAAGGCGAAAAATGCACTTACAGCCGCAGGGGTGATCCTTCGGCTGTTTCTTTGCCCGCATTACTCCATCTTTATCTGCGGCCCCATGGATTCTGTGAGGTTGCCCTGCATCAGCTCATTGAGGCTCAGCGTACCCTGATAGGCCACATAGCCCCGGTCGACAAACTGCCCCCGTTCCTGCTCCATCCGTTCGGCCCCGTATCTGGTAAAGTCTATGTACCCGGAAAGGTTTTCGTCGTACTCAAAATGGCCGGACTCCATAATCATGTATTTGCCATATTCCTCCGGGGTGCGGATCTTGGGAACAAAGTCGAACTGCCCCAGGTTCATCGCCAGATTGGTGATTTCACCGGCTTGCTCCGGTAGAGCGAGCGACACGACCGCGCCCAGTTTTTCGAGGTCTGCGGCGGCGAGCGGTTGGACGGCACGGCTCAGCTCATTGAGGCTGTTGATTCCCTCGCACTCCATGTCCAGAAGCGCGTCAAGCTCCTCCGGCAGACTGCTTTCCGATAAATAAAGGCACACATCGTCAAAATCATCAAGCCCCGCGCGGCGCACGGCGCGGTCAATCTGCGTCTGCGACATGGGCAGATAAAGATATGTTCCGGGGGCATCGTCGGGCGCAAGAACGTGCCGCATCTCAATTTCCATCACGCAGTCCTCAAAGCGATACTGCGGAAAGCTTCGGCCGTCGTAGACCTGAGCAAGCTCCATGTCGTTTTCGTAGGCAACGCCGTAGGGCGTTACACAGCCTGTCTCGCTCTCGATCAGCGCAAGCGCAATTTCACGGAAATTTCTGTCCTGCATTTCCTCCGGCGAAACGCCGCCGCGCATGGTCAGAAAGTGCCTGCACCCGAGCTGTTCCAAATCTGAAAAGTCGGTGATGACCGTCGATTCCTGACAGCAGAAGGTCAGGTTTATAAGTTCGTCCGCCCCATGCAGTCCGAGATGCGACGCCATGCCCTGAAACTGCGCCTTTTCGTATTCATCAAAGCCGCACAGGCGCTTTGCGAGGTAATCCAATTCGTCGAGATTGGCGTTGGCGCGCTCCATCTGCTTCAAGGCGGGAAGCTCGCCGCTGATTTCGTCAATCCGGCAGTCGCGCCGCACCGCATCGCCAATCTCCAGCGGCTCCAGCAGCTCTATTATTTGGTCGTAGTCCTCATTCTTGATGGGAAACGGGACGGTGGCAACACCGTATTCAGGATGCCTGGGATTAGACAGCACTGCTTGAAACATTTTATTTTCCCCCTTTTTCTTCGGCATCCCGGAGCCGTATTTTATCCATTCCCGTGCGCATACAAGTACCGTCGCCACGCCAGCAGATGAAGCCGGTAGCCGGATAGGGACAGCCGTCACAGCGGTCAGTTTCGTGACAGCAGAAGGGCTCGGGAGGCGGAGACGAGGTGAAGCTGACGCAGTTTGAAATATTAATGAATTCGCCTGTTTTGCGAGAGAGTCTTGCAAACATGGTTCTCATTCCTTTCCGTAAAATGAAAAAGCGGCGGCATCTTGTTTGAAAGATGCCGCCGTTTTCAGGCTCACATATTGAATTGAAGTCCCTGCATCTGCGACGGCTCCGGCAGGGTGTACCCGATCTGCCTTTGAATATCCTTGAGTGTCCCTTCGTCGGCCGCGCTGATGTCGAGGCTGGCGTCAAGAACTTCCTCGACGCTTTGCGAAATCAGGCGGAGCTGTTCGTCCGTAAAGAAATGGTTGCGATCAATCAGACCGGAGCGCTGGGCAAAGTCCGCCTTTGCGCCCTCGTAGTCGTTCTCAAAATAATGACCATGGTAAAGACCCTTGCGGTCATAACCCCATTCCCATGTGACAAACTGAACGCCGCGGCCTTCGCCGCTGAATCGTCCCGCAAGGACGCAGTCGTTGAATTCGGCTAGCAGTTTGAAGTCCGCATCCAGACCGGATGCCTTGAGCGTTGGCGCGATTTCCATGCTTCTCATGTACTCGGAGACAGTTTGCGCGATGCCTGCCACGCGGTCAAATGCGTCCTCTTTTTCATGCGATTTGACGTCATCGGGATAGTATCTGACTTCACCATCCACAATGCGGCAGAGCCGCTCGCCGCCAAAGATTACAGAGAGTGCCCCGTCCTCGGAAGGCGACACCTCAAAGTGGTTCTGTGCAAGAACAGTGGAAAGCTCGTGCAGACAGTCTTTTGCGGGTTCGCTACATGACATATTCATTTGCTCAGCTCCTTTTTGAATAGGATAAAAAAGGCCGGCACTCTATCTACGCAGTCTGCGTAAAAAAGTGCCGGTCTGATTTTGTGAAGTTGTGGTGCGACCAAAATATCAAGTGTCCGCCCCTCGTATGGGTGGTGGGTATAAATAAGCCACAGGGTCAATGACCTTGTGGCTTATTGGTGGAGATAAGCGGGATCGAACCGCTGACCTTCTGACTGCCAGTCAGACGCTCTCCCAGCTGAGCTATACCCCCATAGGCTGTGAAACTATTGGAAACGCTGGACTTTTTGCTTCGTGTTAAATTATTTGCTCGGGGTTGTTTAGCCGGTCACTTGCGCTCCCAGCTGAGCTATACCCCCATGAGCTATGAAGTTGTTGAAAACGCTGGATTATTTGCGATGCTGAGAAATTGCGGTTTGGGGTCGTTTACCTGATCGATAGCTCTCCCAGCTGAGCTATACCCCCATGTGTTCGGAAACCCTTGATTTCACTGGATTTCCGGGCTATTCGATTTTTCGTTTATTCCTAATGTTAAGGTGTTGCTTACTTGGTTGCTTGCGCTCCCAGCTGAGCTAAACCCCCACGGGCGAGGTTTATGATAACAGAAAAGGCGGGGAATGTCAAGGTTTTATTTGCGGATTCGGCGGATTTTTGGGGGGAAAATTTTCAGAGCGGCGCGGTCAGAGATTTACGGCGAGCATGATCGCGAAGACCAGCAGGCCGACGGCGGAGACCACGGCGGCTTTCGTGCGGGAGGGGGGCGAGACGATGGCGCCGACAGCGCCGCCGAGGCCGAGCAGCGCCGGAAGGGCGACGGCGAAGAGCTTGGGCATGGTATTCACCGAGCCGCCTGTGCCGAACTGTGTCACGACCGTGGAGGGCAGATATACGACGGAGACGACGGTCAGGACGACCGTGGCGACGGCGAGCAGGAGGGGGAGGATAAGAGTTTTTTTCATGGCGGGCTCCATATGTATATTTTTCCCCGCGCCGCGGACGGAACGCGGCCGTCCGCGGCGCGGGATGGATGAACAGGATCAGAGAGGCCAGGTCGGCAGCCAGCCGAGCAGGGTCGAGCCGAGCTCGTTATCTATGCTAAGACCGCCGAGCGCGGGATAGAACAGGATGAACAGCGCGACGCTACCCGCGGCGAAGGCCACGGCATAGCGCGCCCAGTCCCGCCGGTTGAGCCGCAGGAGCTCAAACACATAGGCGACGGCCATCACAAGGAACACCGAGCAGGCAAAATAGTGGTACTCAAAGGTCAGCCGCTTGATGAAGACCCAGGGCAGCAGCTGTGCGAGATAGCCGACGAGGATGAAGACCGCCTTCCTGTCACGCCGGAAAAGCGCGGCGTACCCGAGCACAAACAGGCTCAAAAAGCCGCCCCAGCAGAGAGCGGGATTCAGAAACGCGCAGATGGAGGAGCGCGTGCCGTCGTCGAAATATTGCAGATAGTAGAGTATGGGGCGGATATCCAGGATCCACTGATACCAGCGCGAGGAATAGGGGTGCGTGGCGACGACGTTGGAGTGATAGCTGAACATGAACTCCTGATTGTCGAGCACGAGCCGGAGGTAATCCCGGCTCAGCAAGCCCACGCCCTTCGCCGCGCCATAGGGGAGGTATGAGAGATAATATATCAGGCAGGGGATGAGCACGAAAAACAGCAGGCAGAACAGCGAGTTTTTCGCAAAGGCCGGAAACACGCGAGCGGGCGGCGTCTCGGCCTCCGTCAGCTCTGCGCTGCCGGACAGCGCGTCCGGGGCGGGGCGGGGACGGGCGGCGCGAAACTCCCCGACCCAGTACAGCGCCCAGAGCACGGCGAGACCCGCGCCCGCGTAGATGCACGTCCACTTGCTCGCGGCGCCGAGACCGAAGAACACGCCGGAGAGCGCGAGGGCTTTTCTGCTGCCGCGCGAATAGAATTCATACATGAACAGATACATGAGCAGGATGAAGAACACGGCATAGGTGTCCACGGTGGCGATGCGCGTCTGCGTATAGTGCATGAAGTCCGACGCGAACACGAGGGTCCCGAGCGCGGGGACGGCCTTGCCGCCGAAGAGACGCTTTAAAAGAACGTACATGAGCGGCAGCATGAGCGCGCCGAAGAGAGCGCCCATAAAGCGCCAGCCGAAGGGCGTCATGCCGAAGAGGGAGATGCCGACGGCGATTATCTCCTTGCCGAGCGGGGGATGGGATATCTCATACGGCCAGATGCCGTTGAGATTCTCCCAGGCCGTGCGGGCGTGGTATATCTCGTCGAAATAGCTCGAGTTCATATAGGTCATATGGGCGGGCACGGCGCTCTGCTCGTCGGCGAGCGCGGGAGAGTCGCAGACGACGGGGATGGTTTGGCCGTCCCCGTCGATGAGGGCGAGCTCCCCGAGATACGGCTCGCCGGAGGTGCAGACGACGCGCACATAGGCCGGGCGAAGCTCCGTCTCGGGCGTGAGCTCCTGCCATTTTAAAACCTCGGCGTGCCCCTGCTCAAAGCTGAGGGCGGTGGTGTAGTCCACGCCGTCGGCGGAATATTCAATGTCATAGCTGCCGGAGCCTATGCCGGTGTACAGCATGATGCGCGAAGGGGCGGCGTCCGTTTGGAGCCGGATGACGGCGCTGTTGCCCTTCATGCTCACAAAGGTCTCCGGCGCGGCGGCGTCGCCGAGATTCGTAAAGGCGGTCACGGCGTACACGGCGGTGAGCAGGAAAATAAACAAATATTCGCCGCGCGAAAGGCGGCGAGAGCGACCGACGTCCTCCCCCTCCGGAGAGGAGGGGAGGACGCAGCGTTTTAAACTGGGCAGACCCGCAAAAAAGATCACCAGCAGCAGGACGGCCGCGATGGGCAGGGCGTATTCGATGATAATCATAAATGTGTCGTCAGTTCCTTTGATGCCTGTAAGAACGTTTTCTGTTTCCGCCGCCGCTCAGCATAGAGCCTGATGCAGCTCCCTTACCGAGGGGAAGACATAGTCGGGCTTGCGCTGGGCCGCGGCGAGCAGAGCCTCGTCGGTCTCGCCGGAGAGCACCAGCACCGACACCGCGCCCGCGTTCTGCGCGACGGCGATGTCCGTATACAGCCGGTCGCCCACGGCGCAGATGCGCGAGTTGGGGACGCCCGTCATCCTCGATATGACGTCTATCATGTTGCGGTTGGGCTTGCCGATATAGGTGGGCTTGCGGCCGCTGGAGGCGGTCAGCAGGGCGCAGATGCTGCCGCAGTCGGGCAGAACCTCGTCGCCCGGCATGGGACAGACCCAGTCGGGGTTGGCGGCGATGAACTCCGCCCCGCGGCGGAGGAAATGACAGGCGCGCTCGAGCTTTTCATAAACAAGCTCCGTGTCGAAGCCCTGCACCACCACGTCCGCCGCAGCCGCGCCGGTGTGACCCAGCTCGTCGTTGACGAGGGAGACGCCGTAGCTTTTGAGCTCGCGATAGAAGGCGCGGGTTCCGGCGAGATAGACGCTCGCGCCGGGGTGGTTCTGATTGAGGTACATGCCGGTCGCCATGCCGGAGGTAAACACGTTCTCCCGCTCGCAGGGAAAGCCCAGGCGGCGCAGACGCGCGATATAATCCTCGCCCGCCCGGGAGGAGTTGTTGGTGAGATAGATGTATTTTTTCCCAAGCACGGGGAAATCATTCATGAGCGCGATGGCGCCGTCGTACACGTCGTCGCCGAGGTAGAGGGTGCCGTCCATGTCGAACAGAAAGAGCTCGCAGGAGCGGAGAGCGTCGTAATTTGTCATGTAGAGCTTTACCTTTCTGGTGGAGTTTGGAGGTATGTATCAGTCCTCATCGGCCCACATGAGGGCGCATTTTACGGCCTTGTGCCAGCCGTCGATGAGCTTCACGCGGCGGCTCTCCTCCATGGAGGAGGTGAACACGCGATCGACCGCCCAGTTGTTCTTCACATCGTCGAGCCCGGCCCAGTAGCCCACCGCGAGACCCGCGAGATACGCCGCGCCGAGCGCCGTCGTCTCGATGCATCTCGGGCGGAACACGTCGCTGCCGACGATGTCCGACTGGAACTGCATGAGGAAATTGTTCGCGCAGGCGCCGCCGTCCACCTTCAGCTCGGCTATGTGGATGCCGGAATCGCGCTCCATGGCGCGGACTATGTCGTAGGTCTGATAGGCGAGCGATTCGAGCGTGGCGCGGATGAGGTGCGCGCGGGAGAAGCCGCGCGTCAGCCCGACTATCGCGCCGCGGGCGCGCTGGCTCCACCACGGCGCGCCGAGCCCCGTGAAGGCGGGGACGACATAGCCGCCGGCGGTGTCGGTCACTCGCTCGGCGTACTGCTGGCTCTCGGCGGCGGAGGAGATGACGTTCAGCTCGTCGCGCAGCCACTGTATCGCCGCGCCCGCGACGAAAACGCTGCCCTCGAGCACGTATTCCACGTCCTGCCCGGCGCTCGCGGCGATGGTCGTCACAAGGCCGTTGCGGCTCTCGACTATCTCGTGGCCGGTGTTCATGAGCATGAAGCAGCCGGTGCCGTAGGTGTTTTTCATCTGCCCCGGCTCAAAGCAGCACTGGCCGAACAGGGCGCACTGCTGGTCGCCCGCCGCGCCCGCGATGGCTATCTGTCCGCCGTAGAGCTCAAACACGGTCTTGCCGTATACGCAGCTCGAGGGCTTGACCTCGGGCAGCATACTGCGGGGCACGTCCAGCAGCTGGAGCAGGCCGTCGTCCCAGCAGAGCTCGCGGATATTGAAGAGCATGGTGCGGCTTGCGTTGGTATAGTCCGTAACGTGTACCCTGCCGCCGGTCAGCTTCCAGATGAGCCAGGTGTCTATCGTGCCGAAGAGGAGCTTGCCGGAATTTGCGCGCTTGCGGGCGCCGGGGACATTGTCCAGCAGCCACTTTATCTTGGAGCCGGAGAAGTACGCGTCCGGCACAAGGCCGGTCTTCTCGCGGATGGTGTCGGCCCAGCCGGCGTCCACGAGGCCGTCTATTATATCCGAGGTGCGGCGGCACTGCCAGACGATGGCGTTGGCTATGGGCTCGCCGGTGTCCTTGTCCCAGACCACCGTCGTCTCGCGCTGGTTCGTGATGCCGATGGCGGCGATATCCGCCGCCTCTACGCGAAGCTGCTCCATCGCGGCGCGCGAGACCTCAAGGGTGGTGTCCCAGATCTCGTTCGCGTTATGCTCCACCCAGCCGGGCTGGGGGAAGATCTGCCTGAATTCCTTCTGTACGCTCGCGCAGATGTTGCCGGAGTGGTCGAAAAGGATGCAGCGGGAGCTGGTAGTGCCCTGGTCAAGGGCCATTATATATTTCATGGTGCCTCTCCTTTACAGGGTGATTATTTGCGCGGCGTTGTACGCGCGCGCCTGTTTACTTTTCAATGAGCCTTGTCATGCGCGCAAGGGTCAGGCGGTTGCGGATGGCGGAGGAGATATCCAGAAACTCGCCCTCCATGCCGTCGTCTATGCCGAGCTCGGCAAGGCTGTGCTTGGCGCCGATGGCGGTATACAGCGACAGCAGCTCCTCATAGGAGGGGATGGCCGCGACAAGGGCACGTATCTCCGGCCAATGGGTCTTTATGCTCTCGGGGTCGAAGGTCTTGAGCACGTCGTTCTCGTTCTCCTTGAATATTCCGGGGGCGAGAGACCCGAAAATGTAGTTGACCCAGTCACGGTCGAGCGGCGCGTAGGGCTTTACCTCGACGCTCTCGCGCGCGGCGAGCTCATGGTAGGCCTTCGCGCAGATGAGCGTACCGACGCCGACGCACTCGCCGTGCATCCCGTGCGCGTTCTCAAAGCCGCGGGGCTTCATCTCCACAAGGTGGGCTATCAGGTGCTCCGCGCCGGAGGCGGCGCGGCTGTTGGACAATATCTGCATGGTCAGGCCGGAGAGCATCTGGGTATAGGCCATCGCCTCATAGTCCGGCGCTTTGCCCTCGGCGAGCTCGCGCGCGCAGCGGGTCATGACGTCCAGCGCCTCCTGCGCCATGGCGCAGACTCGGGGGCAGAAATACTCGCCCGAGACTATATGCGCTATCTTCCAGTCGGCGATGGAGATGTATTTGGCAAGGATATCCTGCACTCCCGCGATAGTCAGGAACATCGGCGCGCCGGAGACGACATCCATATCGCAGATGACGGCGTCCGCCGCCTGCATGGGGATGGATTTTTTCTGCCCGTCGATGATGATGGAGCAGATATCCGCGGTGAAGCCGTCGGACGAGACGATGGTCGGCACGGCGACAAAGGGAATGCCGAGCTTCCACGCGCTGTAGCGGGCGAAGTCCATCAGCGTCCCGCCGCCGACCGCGACGACATAGTCCGGTCTGCGCTCGAGCCGGGTCATCATGCCCTCGATGAGCCCCTTTTCGCTGTGCAGACCCTGCGCCTCAAGTACGATCTCCTGCCCGGCGGGGATATGCGTCAGCGAGGGCAGGGCGTAGGTGTTGGTATCATATATGACGGTGCGAAAGCCCGTCAGGCCGCAGTCCGCCATGTATTTGTCGAAATTCTTCAGCGCGCCGTATTCGCAGACGACGAGCTTCGTGCGCAGCTCGTGGTCGCGCCCGCAGGCGCATTCGCCGGTATATTTTGCGGTGTCGAGTATCATATGAGGCATACCTCCGAACAGATTCGATAAGATTATTAGAATTTTACAACGTAAGGGGGAAAAATGCAACGGTTTTATCCCCGCGCGTGAATTAACTGAAAAGGAGCCGCCGCTTTCGCGGCGGCTCCGGGGAGTGATGGTGCGAGGAAAGCGGTATCAGACTATGGTGGAGCAGGTATTGGTGATAGTGAGCAGGGCGACAATAATGGCGTTCACCACACCGGCTATATATGGATTCTTGGTGACTTTGTACAGAATGCGGTTGATGATGGTGCTGAAGAAGAGAATGAGCACTATCGGGAACAGCCAGAGGATGTGCATGTTGCTGGAGGGCCAGAGCATGAGGCCGGTATTGAAGTAATGGATGTACTGTATCCAAGGCAGGATCAGCGCGGGGAGAGCGGTGAAGAGGGCAACAATGATGGTGTTGACCCAGGACTTGCCGCCGATGTCGTTATAGTTGAAGCAGTTGGTCGCCACGGAGCTTGACACATAGAAGGTGACAAACAGCAGGCCGTAGGGCAGGTACTTGAGTATCGGAGCCTCAAAAGCCTTGACGGCCAGAGTCCAGATACGGAAGTCGGCATAGAAGAAGTAGTCAGCCGCAAACACGCAGGCATAAGCCATGACCGCGATGATGAGCGCCAGAAGGACGCTGAGTCCGAGCTTCTTGACGGGCATCTTCACTCCAAGCTCGGTCAGATCCATGCCGTGCTTCTTGCCGTAGCAATAGTAGAACAGGACCATGCTGAGTATGGTGAACACGCCGCAGAGCGTGGACCACAGGCCAAGACCCATTGACTCTTTCTGCGACACAGTCATGGATGTGCCGACCTTGAGTATCCAGCGGTAGATGAGCATCGAGAACAGAGCGCCGGCCAGCAGAGAGAGCCAGAACCAGAGCTTGCCCTTGCCGTCGGACACCTTGACGGGCTGCGCGATTTCTTTTGCGCGCAGGCTTTCAAAGACCGGAGTATACACCATCAGAGTACCGAAGGCGCAGATGAAGATCACAAGACCGGCGAGACCTACGCAGTTGAAGGCTTCCTTCCACTGCCAGACCTGGTCGCCGCTGTCGATGGGGTTGGGGGCATCGAGAGCTTCAGTAAAGAAATCAATAACATCGGCGGTGGATCTTGCGGAGAAATGAGACCAGGGGTGGATTATCTCGGGGCGGTAAATGACGCGGATCGCTTCTTCGCCGTCAATGTCCTGAGTATAGATCGTGTCGGCGGCGCGAGCCTCAAGGCCGGTGGGGTCTACGCCGAAATTAAGGAAGGACTGCGCGTTCGCCCACTCGAGATAATCAGGCGCCTCATGGAGTACGCCCTGGTCATCCTTCCACTGATGGAAGAACTCGTCGTACTGCGCGGAGACGACGGCGATATCGCGGCTGCCGTAGACGTTGGAGTAATTATCATCGACGGTATAAACGGGGTCGGCGCAATTCAAAAGCGCTGCCGCAATAATGGGTGTCTCGTTTTCATTATCTGCAAGGATAGACTGATTCGTGGACATACCACCCATAGAGTGGCCAGTAACACCGATGCGGGTAACGTCCACAAAGGGCATGCGGCTCAGAGCTACAGCACCTTCATATACGGCGTTTGTGTTTACAAGGTTCCATCCCTCATATGTGCCGCTGTCGCCGTGCGAAGGTTGGTCAACTGCGAGCACCACAAAGCCGCGGCGAGCGAGCTCTACATAGTTCGCGTCCTGCATCTCCTTGTTATTGAGGTAGCCATGGCTGGTAACAATGGCGGGCGCAGGGTTATCCGCCGTAGCGGTATCAGGGACAAACAGATACGCGCTCATGTTGTAGCCGGAGTCAGTCTCAATCATAAGCTCCTGCATATCGACTTTGCCGCCGTCAGTTTGCACAACGGAGACAACAATGCAGCACAGGAGCATCAGCGCCAGACCGATGCACAGCCAGATTTTCGCAAGTTTTTTTACTTTGTCCATTTTTTCTCTCCCTTTCTTCCGAATAAAATTTCTGTTTTGCGCGGGATTTTTCTATTTCCCCGCCTTTCGAATTCATTATAACGAAATATGACGGAATTGTAAATACAGGCGATTATCGTCAAATTGCACGATTTTACCCGACGAATTTGCCATATATCCATTTTTTGACGTGCAATTTCGACAAAAAAATAACTTGGACAAGCCCGGACTTCGCTTTTTGTGCATATTCAATAAGAGGCGGGAGGGGCGGCCGGGCGGCTCCGCGCTATCCCGGCGGGCGTTTTTGAGCCTCCCGGCGTCCGCCGCCGCGGCTTGCGCGGGGACGAAGCTTGGTATATAATAGCCCGGACAGGAGGGGAGAGACGATGTTTTTCGACACCCACGCGCACTACGACGACAAGGCCTTCGACGGCGACCGCGAGCAGATATTGACGGCTCTGCACGCCTCCGGCGTCGCGCTTGTCCTCGACCCCGGCTGCGATATCGACAGCAGCCTCGCGGCTCTCGCGCTCGCGGAGAAGTTCCCCTTCGTGTATGCCGCCGCCGGGATACACCCGGAGGAGCTGGACAAATATTCGGAGGCCGCCTTTGCGGAGCTTCGCGCGCTGGCCGCGCGGCCGAAATGCGCCGCCATAGGCGAGATAGGCCTCGACTACTATTGGGACGACAGCCGCAAGGCGGAGCAAAAAGCCCTGTTTCGCCGCCAGCTTGAGCTTGCCATGGAGTTATGTAAACCCGTCATAGTCCACGACCGGGACGCGCACGGGGACTGCATGGAGATAGTCGCGGATCATCCGGGTCTGCGCGGGGTGTTCCACTGCTATTCCGGCAGCGCGGAGATGGCGAAGGAGCTTTTGAAGCGCGGCTGGTATCTGGGCTTCGACGGGCCGGTGACCTATAAGAACGCCCGCAAGGCGCTCGAGGTGCTGGAGCTCTGCCCGCTCGAGCGCATACTGCTTGAGACGGACAGCCCCTATCTCAGCCCCGTGCCGCAGCGCGGCAGGCGAAACGACTCCGGCAACCTCCGCTATATCGCGGAGAAGGTGGCCGAGATAAAAGGCGTGACGCCCGCGCAAGCTGCCGAGGCGGGTCTCGAAAACGGAAGAAAGCTGTTCGGAATCTGAAATTCCGGACAGCTTTCTTATATTATCGTATCTCAGCCCAGGCTTGCCCACCAGTCGGAATAGTCCACATTGCCGTCGGGGCCTTCATATGCGCCGGTTATCTTGCTCATCGCCCGGGCGTATTCCTCGGTGCCCTCGGCGTAGGGGGTGGGGCGGTAGTCGTTGTAGTAGTTGTCGTGCGCGGCGGCGCCCTCAAGGTCGCTGCTGACGCAGCAGGGGATGACGGTATAGCCGTCGTTCGTGACGGCGCCGTCGATATCGCGCTTGACCTTTATCTGGACGATGGCGGTGTCCGGGTCGCTGGGGGCGGTATGCCCGCCGAAGCTCCAGTTGCCCATGCCGTAGAGGATTATCGAGCCGTTGTACTCCTCTATAGGCTGTAGACAGTGGGCGTGGCTGCCGTAGACAAGATCCGCCCCGGCGTCCACGCAGGCGCGCGCAAGCTCCGTCTGCGCGTCGCTCGGCCGGTATTTCAGCTCGTCCTTGCCCCAGTGGAAGGCGCAGATTATGTACTCCGCGCCCTCTTTTTTCAGGCTTGCCACCGCGGCGGCGCTCTTGCCGACGTCGGGATAATAGCTGTTATAGTCGCAGTAGACGCCTATCTTCAGGCCGCGCGCCGTGATATAGGTGGTGGTCTCGCCCTCGACGCCGTAGGCCACGCCGTGCTCCTTGAGCGCCTTATAGGTGCTGTCAGCCCCGGCCTGACCGAAGTCCATCATGTGGGTGTTGGCGGTGTTCACAAAATCCACCCCGCCCTGCACCAGAATCTCGGCCCATTCGGTGGGGGAGAGAAAATAAAACTGCTGTATGGAGCTGAGCTTCTTGTCGGAGAAGCAGCACTCGAGATTGGCAAAGGTAAAATCGTCGCCGGAGAAATACTGCACGGTGTTGGAAAAGGGATAGGCATAGTCCCCGTTCATGCGCGCCTTATAGCCGTAGGAGCTGTCCGTAAAGGACTGGGACGAGGCAAGCGTGCAGTCGCCCACGGCAGAGATGGTGAAATACTCCGGGTCCGGGGTAGGCGTGGGCTCGGGCGTGGGCGCGCCCTCCACGGTCGGCGCGGGGCGATAGGTCTCCACGGGTGCGGCCGGTATCGCGTCAAGTCCCGCGCGGACGCGGACGGTGACGAACAGGCCGCCCAGCGCCAGAAGCAGCAGCAGAGCCAGCAGTATGTTTTTCTTCACGTTTTTCATGGGTCGAATCCTCTGCTTTTCTTTCCGGCGGGGCATCAGCCGTAGCTTGAGTACCACGAGGAATAGTCGGCTGTGCCGTCCGGCCCCTGATAGGTCCCGGTTATCTTGCTGAGCGCGCGCTCGTATTCCTCGCTGCCCTCCTCATAGGGGGTGGGCTTATAGTCGTTGTCGGCGCCGTTGTCGCTGCCGACGGGCAGACTGCTGACGCAGCAGGGGATGATGGTGTACCCGTCGTTGGTGATCTTGCCGTCGATATCGCGCTTGACCTTAATCTGGACGATGGCGGTGTCGCGGTCGGTGGGGCTGGTGTTGCCGCCGAAGCTCCAGTTGCCCATGCTGTAGAGGATGACGCCGCCGTTATACTCCTCTATGGGCTGCAAACAGTGGGGATGGCTGCCGTAGACAAGGTTCGCCCCGGCGTCGATACAGGCGCGGGCGAGGTCAACCTGGTTCTGGTTGGGTCGGTATTTCAGCTCCTGCCCCCAGTGAAAGGCGCAGATTATGTATTCGGCGCCCTGCTCCCTGAGCGACGCAATGGCGGCGGCGCACTTGTCGGTGTCGGGCAGATAGTCGTTGAAGGCGCAGTAGACGCCGATGACAAGGCCGGAGCTCGTGGTGAGCAGCTGCGCCTCATCCTCCTTGCCGAAGGGGATGCCGTATTCCGTAAGCGCGGCGTAGGTGTTGTCCTTGCCGGTGTCTCCGAAGTCGGCGGAGTGGTTGTTCGCGGTGGTGACGAAGTCCACGCCGCCGTTGATGAGGATATTGGCGTAGGCCGTCGGCGCGCGGAAATAAAACTGCTGCGGCGAATACAGCGTTGTGTCGGAGAGAGTGCACTCGAGGTTCGAGATGGTGAAGTCGTCGTTCAGGAAGTACTGGGAGGTGTTGGAGAAGGGGTATGAGTAATCCCCCTGCATTCGCCCGGCGTAGGAATACGGGCTCGAATCGCCCAGCATCTGGTGCGAGGTGAGGGTGCAGTCGCCGATGGCGGAGACGGTATAGTAGTTGGGCGTCGGCTCGGGCGTCGGGATCGGGGTCGGCGAGGGGGTGGCGGTCGGCGTGACGGCTACAGTGGGGCTGGGCGTCGCGGCGACAGGCTCCGGCAGGTCGGCGCGGATCTTGAGCAGCAGAGCCAGCGCCAGGAGAAGAATGACCAGAAGGACGGACTTGACAATGTTTTTCATCTGCGAATAAACCTCGTTATCATTTTGAGCTTTCCTATTATAATTAAAATTCGACAATAAAGCAATACCGGCTCGCCCCTTCCCCGGCTAATTTAAGATATTAATAAAAGGGCAAAAAAATACTCCGGACGTTTTCACATCCGGAGTATTTGAATTTTGCAACGCTGCGCGACGCCTTACAGCAGGCCGCCGAGCTTGAGGAAGAGCGGGGCGAAGACGAGCGCGACGACGGTCATGAGCTTGATGAGGATGTTCAGCGAGGGGCCGGAGGTGTCCTTAAAGGGGTCGCCCACGGTATCGCCGACGACGGCGGCCTTGTGCGCGACGGAGCCCTTACCGCCGTGATGACCCTCTTCGATGTACTTCTTGGCGTTGTCCCACGCGCCGCCGGAGTTGGACATGTATATGGCGAGCAGCACGCCCGTGACGAGCGAGCCCGCGAGCAGACCGCCCAGCGCGGCCGGTCCGAGCAGGATGCCGACCAGCAGCGGAGCCGCCACGGCCATGACGCCGGGGATTATCATCTCGTGCAGCGCGGCGCGGGTGGATATGGAGACGCAGGCGGCGTAGTCCGGCCGGTCGGTACCCTGGAGGATGCCGGGCAGCTCGCGGAACTGGCGGCGCACCTCTTCTATCATCTTATAGGCGGCCTTGGAGACGGACTCCATCGTCATGGCGGAGAAGGCGAAGGGGAGCATTCCGCCGATGAGAAGGCCGATGACCACGTTGGGGGTGAGAAGGTCGATGCTCGCGAGGTTGACCTCCTGCGCGTAGGAGACAAAGAGCGCGAGCGCGGTGAGCGCGGCGGAGCCGATGGCGAAGCCCTTGCCCATGGCGGCGGTGGTGTTGCCGACGGCGTCGAGCTTGTCGGTGATCTCGCGCACATGGGGGTCGAGGCCGCTCATCTCGGCGATGCCGCCGGAGTTGTCGGCGATGGGGCCGTAGGCGTCAACGGAGACGGTGATGCCGGTGGTGGAGAGCATACCGACGGCGGCAAGGGCTATGCCGTAGAGGCCGCCCGTGATGGTATAGGAGAAGTAAATGCCGACGCAGATGAGCAGTATCGGCACCCAGGTGCTCTTCATGCCGATGGCGACGCCGCTGATGATGGTGGTGGCGGAGCCGGTCTCGGACTGGTCGGCAATGCGTTTGACGGAGCGGAAGTCCTCAGAGGTGTACACCTCCGTCATAAAGCCGATGACAAGGCCGACGATGATGCCGGCGATGATGGGCGAGGAGTAGATGTAGCGGCCGAAGAACACGCCGCTGAGCGGTATGGAGACGAGCGCCACGAGGGCCGCGGAGATATAGGAGCCCATCTTGAGCGCCTTGTGGGGGTTCGAGCCGTCCTTGCCGCGCACAAAGAAGGTGGCGATGATGGACGCGAGGATGCCGAGCGCCGCCACGACGAGCGGGAATATCGCGCCCGCGCCGGTGAACAGGCCGACCACGGACACGCCCAGCGTAAGAGCGGAGACGAGCGCGCCCACATAGGACTCGAACAGGTCCGCGCCCATGCCTGCCACGTCGCCCACGTTATCGCCCACGTTGTCGGCGATGACTGCGGGGTTGCGGGGGTCGTCCTCGGGGATGCCGGCCTCAACCTTGCCGACAAGGTCGGCTCCGACGTCGGCCGCCTTGGTGTAGATGCCGCCGCCCACGCGGGCAAACAGCGCTATCGACGAGGCGCCGAGGGAGAAGCCGAAGAGTATGTTATAGTTGCCGGTGACAATGTAGATAAGGCTGCAGCCCAGAAGCCCCAGACCCACGACGCACATGCCCATGACCGAGCCGCCGGAAAAGGCGATGGACAGCGCCCGGTTCATTCCGTGCTCCATGGCGGCGTTCGCCGTGCGGACGTTGGCCTTCGTCGCGACCTTCATGCCGAAGAAGCCGGCCAGAATAGAGCACAGCGCGCCGAGAGCAAAGCACACGGCGGTGCCGAGATCGATGAAGACGGCGATAAGCGCAAACAGCACAACAATGAAAATAGCCAGAATCTTATATTCTGACCATAAAAATGCGTCTGCTCCTTCGGCGATGGAGCCCGCTATTTCCTGCATAAGACTGTTGCCGGGTGATTCTTTTGAGACATAGTGCGCCTTGTACGCCGCGAAAAGCAGCGCCGCGACCGAGAAAATTGGGGCAAGCCACAGTATCATTTCCATAAAAACGCTCCTGTCAGAAAGTATTTCCTTGTTGCTTTGTGTATTTTACACTATAAGCGCTGTTTTAACAAGGCGTAAAAAACTATTTTTAATGCAGATTGACTAAATTCATGCAAAACGCCGAAATCCATAGTCCCTATTGAGACTTTATCAGCAGAATACACAAATTAATTTACAAAAATTGTAAGCCGATATGCGAACTATTTGTCAATATGCGACAAATATTATGCCAATCAAAATGACTTTGGATAAATAGACAAAAAAGTGCATTTGTAACGGTGCAAAATGCCTAAACATATTCCACAAAAGCCCAATTATTTAAAATGCACATAATCAGGAAGCCCACCCACCGCCCCCCCACCGGCGCCCGCCCACGCATCCGTAGGGAACGACCCCTGTGTCGTTCCGCCCAACACCACCGCCCGCACCGGCGCCCGCCCACGCACCCGTAGGGAACGACCCCTGTGTCGTTCCGCCCCACCGCACCGTCGCCATCACGAGCGCCGACCGCGCTCCGCCCCCCCCCCAACGCTGTCATCCTGAGCGCAGCGAAGGATCTTTCTCTTATTCTCGCCTGACGAACGAGGACAGATTCTTCGCTGCGCTCAGAATGACAGGCGGGGGGGCAGACGGCAGGCGGGGGGGCAGACGGCAGGCGCGGGACGACGGGGACTGTGGTACGAATAATCATAACGATAGTCTCGCAAACCCGCATGAAATCAAGGTTTTTTGGTAGCAGGCAGAAATGCTTCACACAATACCATGATAGAAAGACTGTAACAGCCGCTTGGCGACGATAAAAGCGGCTGTTTTCATGTGCATACATAGCCGCCCACTTTTCAAAAAAAGATTATTTGGGAGATGACAACAGACAGAGCGGCAAGAATAGGGCGGTTTCTCTGCACGAGGATAGCTTTGCCAGTAGTGAGCATAAGCATCCTTAAACCGTGATTTTAAAACAACGAGAGATTAATGCAATTCATGCAAGCCTGCATCCCTGCATATCGAAGAAAGAATTTTAATGATTTCCTCTTTCGTCGAGTCAAACCATCTTTCGAGTTCATGTTCATAAGCAGCTTGCGGGTAAGCTGCCGCACGTTTGTGCGCGTTCAATAATAATTGGGAGGTGCGTTGTCTGCAATGAAAGGGGTGCAAAACCTAAAAAAACCTCAAACGCCTCCCTGCATGAGCATTCATAGAGCATGCCGCTGCTCGTTTTAAACCACGGGCTCGCAGCGAATATCTGTTTTCAGATAATCTCCCAGCGCTGCTACCATGTTCTGTTCGCTGAAAACAAAAAATATGGACGGATCGGTCGTTTTTGCGACCACGGCGCTTACATCCTCCTTGTGATAGATCAATACATTGGTGGGCAGCTCGTCTTTCTCTATAACCGTGAAATTGTCATACTGCTTTGCAAGCTGCCTAAGCCGCTCAAGCTGGGCAAGGTATTGCGCTTCGGTATAGAGGAAGCCCTTCGGCAGCGCCATGCTCGCCGCAGGCAGCTCTAATGCGTCCGGACGAAGCAAAGCAATCTCCTCTGACAAAATGAACTCTATAACGCGCTGCTTTTTTTACGCTGCGCCGAAACGCCGCAAGGCTGTTTTTCCATAGCTCGTAAAAGGCAGGTGCGCTATAACCCTCCGCAATCTCCTTTGCCAACCGCTCCGGCATGGAAAACAGCAGCGGCATGGCGCAGCTTAAAACGCAGTCGCCAGATGCATTGCTTATGTTTGCCGTATCCCGTATTAAAGCAGGTGCGCTTTGGGCGGTGTAAATTCTCATCAGCGGCTTGCATAGTGCAGATAATTGCATATATTCCGCCGCAAGGGAGGAGACGGCGGCTTTATCCGTTATATAAAGGTTGAGTGCGCCCTCTGCGCCCCGCTGCACGGAGGATGCGGCAATTGCCGCGGTTTTCGGTGCGACGAACAGCGTCCTCTGAAAAACTCCATCACGCAGGCGAGGATAGTAATACGGTTCTATCGCTCCTGTCATGTAGACGGGGATCCATTTGGCAAGTCCTTCAATCATTTCATTCATATCCCGACTGATGGTGTGAATAATCTTCACCCGGTTGCCGCGCCGCAAAACGGCGGCAAATAGTGCAAACCATTGTTTGGCGAAGGCGGCATCCTCATAGAGCCATGAAAAGGGTTCATCGGAAAACAGCAGAAGCGTCTGCGGCTCTCGCTCCTGTAAAATTGCACGGAAAAACCGTTCTACCGCCCGACGCTTCCCCGCATTGCCAAAATAATAATGCGCGCGGTCATCGCGCATTGCGCCTTCGGCAGGCTCTGCGCCATGTGCGGAGGGCGAGACGGAGGCGCAGTAGGAGAAGCCGGAGATAAATCGACCGACAGTAGTATCGCCAGCCACACGTTCAAGCAGCCAGGCCTCTAAAAAAATGCGAAATGCCCTGGGCAGATGCGGCGGCTGTGTTATCCATGCCTGTCAGATCCCGTAGGGCCGTGAGTTGATAATCCTTTGTGATATGCTGCGCCAGGTAGTCGCACAGAGGCGTAAGAAAGTCATGTGCCTTAGGCAGCGCCCGCGCGCCGTTTCGCAGCCGTCCTATATGGGAGCCGGATATGGCGAGCGCCCGCCCCAGCATGGTGTTGGATACATCTGAAATTTTCATTATTTCATCTAACCGTTCAGCAAACATAAGCCTTTACCTCGCGTTGTCGGCAGTCTGTGCCAAGTTTTTGTTCTGTAGGATCAGTGTAGCATGGGCGCGGCAAAACAGCAAGAAGCTTGGTTATATTCATACCAAAACATTGGCACGTCCAAAACAGGATTTGTATTTATAAACACGATTTTGTTGTGTATGATGAAAATACGAAGCGTTATCTATCCCACAAAGGAGAAATACCATGAAAATTACTCTGAAAACACAGGCGTATGATAACAAGCTATATGAGCTGACCCCGCAACCTGATGCGCTGCTTTTTTGCGCCGAGGGACGATGCGAGGAATTTGTAATACCCTATGAGGATATTCAGGATTTTCAAATGACCGAAAATCGCAGGGATAAGCTCTATTTCACGATGATAACCGGCGATGTGATGTTCGAGGGATCAATTTCAGACCGCAGCGAGGCGGGGACGTTTATCCGTTCGCTAAAAAAATACTGGCATGGCGTGATCAATATCGAGGTACGGAAAAAATAAGCTATTGAAGGGAGCTGTAGCAATGAAAGAAGCTGTTTGGGGGGTCTGTCTGATACTATTCGGCGTTGTACTTTTAATCGTTACCCTTAGCATGTGGCTCAAAGCGCGTTCCTTTGAACGCAGTGGCGTCGTCTGCAATGCGTGGGTAAAGGAAGCGCGCATGATCTATATTAACCTTTCAGGAAGAGGTCGCACACCATCATACGGTATTATAGTGGAATATGTCGTAGACGGTATCGAATACCTACGGGAGCTTCCTGTGGGCAGAGAAGAATATCTAAAAGGCGCCAACAGGGAAATATCGATACGTTATAAGAAAACCAATCCTAAAAAGATATTTTTCGGAAATCGTGAAGACACACGCAAAGCTGTGAAGGTTTCTCTGGCAGCCGGCGTCGCCGCCCTTGCTATAGGTCTTATTCTTGTAGCGGTTGCCATCTGCGGCGCAATGGGGCGGCTGTTCAGCTCAAATACAGGAGGTAAGCCATGCAAAATTATTGTGTTCGTTGCGGAAACAAGCTGCTCCCCGGGGCGGAATACTGCACAGGCTGCGGCGCACCCGTCCTTTCCTTCGCTTCGGATAAGCTGGAACGGGGGGTCAATACCGTTTCCTTTATGCTTATGGGAGCCCAACTGGCCTCCGACATTTCCACCAGGGGGATCAACGCCTCGGACACGGCGGTCAATTTCTACAAGAACGTACTCTCCAACAGCAACAACCTGCATTCCGCTCTTAACGGTGCGGGCTCCGCCGCCGTGATCGTGCGCTTTACCTGCGTCCGGGTGGAATAAGCCCGGCCGAAGACTCCCTTGCGCCTCTCTCTTTATTTTGGCCTTAGAAAGGAAGGATCTTATGAAACCCAAATTGAAATTCGGATGGCTGGACATTGGCTTGTCCGCCATGCTGGCAGTGCTGCTGCTGGTTAATCTGTGGATATACATAGTGGCTCCGGCCAGGCGGGTTGAAAAGGAGGAGACCTATGAAAGCGCCGCCACCTATACCGCCGCGCCCGGGCCGGCGTATACGGCGACTCCGTCCGGGGTCTGTGAGACCAGCCCCGCCCCTACGTCCCGCCCTGTCCTAAGCGACACAGAGCTGGAGCAGATGCTTCAGGGCGTTTGGCTGTCCCCACCCACCCAGGAGAACATGAATCTTCTTATCCTCTGCTTCCATGGTGCCGTGATAGGCCAAAGCTGGGCCGTGCCCCTTGTGGAGGGAGCAGATTATGAACGCCGGCAGGAGGAACAGTGGGAGGGAGACGGCTGGGAATGGTTCGATTTTGAGATTGACGGGGGCTCACTTATCGTAGGCGGAGAGGCTATGGGGATAGAGCTTCTTTCCCAGGAGACCCTTCAACTGGATTTTGGGGACGGTATGTCTGTGACACTATACCGAGACTCTCGGGGAGAGGTGGGGCTGGACGCCTTTTTGCTGGGAGGCTGGGTCAGCCGGGAGGAGATCATGGACGACGGCCGACACCAGGCTTTGTACTTTTATCCCAATGGCGATCCGCTCCTACACCGAGCCCGGTCTAACGGTGCGGATTTTGACAGCTGGGATGAGTGGGAGGTGTCAGACGTGATCTCTGCCCACGGCTATGAAACTACCGGCTGGGAGGTGATGACCCATCTTATGGACGGGGAGCGGGTGGAGCTTTCCGTTGAGCTCCAAGACGCCAATACCATACTGGCGGCCAACACAGACGGCAGCAACCCCACGGTATTTCTCCGGGTGCTTTCCGTCCAGGCGCTGCCCGGCATCTCCTAAGCATCCCCTTAGAGGACGCCAAAGCAGACGACCTTCAGCCGGTAAATCAAAAGGAGAAATCGTGGCTTTTTGTACGCACGATGGAAACCGGGCGGATGGCGGTGCTTTTTGCTCCACCTGCGGCAAGCGCCAGAAGGTCTCGGTCTCCTGCGGATGTATACAAGGTGAAGACGGCTCCAAAGCCAATCCATTTACTGGCAATGTGCCGATATCATCTATAGCGATCACAGCTCCTTTTGTGCCGGCCGGTATGTTTTCTTCGAACATATCTGCTGTCAGCTCAACGCGTGTGCCGGGCGGATAGGCGTTCTTGTAATGCTCTGTCCGCCGTGGTTTTGGGACATCGTTCATGGTGATTTCTCCTTTGTAATTAGGACGTGTTGATACTAATTGCGTTGTTGTAATTTGGCTAAATTAGCGTCAACACACCCTGAAAAAAATGGCGGCAGGATTTATTATCCATACCGCCGTAAAGATTCAAATATGTAAGATAAAGGGTTCGAGTCATGCGCTTTCAAAAAATAGTCGAAATATATCTATGGTAACAACCTGTCCGAAAACCTAATTAGGAGTACCAAAAAAGCTCGCGACAGCGGGCTTTTTTTGAGGACAATATTTATATTGTCAGTGATAAGTGATCAGAATGGCAGGTGGGTGGACAGACGGCAGGCGCGGCATGAGCAGATATTGGGTAAAAAAATGAAATGACCACAAGTTGTCGAATAGATTACAAACCGGTAAAAAAATATGGCGAAAATTTATTAATTTGTCTTAAGACGGCTTGCAAACAGGCTGGGAGCGTGTTACATTATATATGCGCCACCGGAGAGTGGCCGCGGAGCGCCGAGGGGCGTTTCGCCGGTATGACTGTACATATAGTTTTATATGAGAGAATACAGGTTTAAAGGAGAATTACTATGAAATCAGCCAAATTTCTGTCCGTTCTTCTGATAATTGCCATGTGCTTCGGCATCATGGCGACATCAGCGTCGGCAGCCGGCGTGGTCGTCGTTTCCGGCGGCAATTCCGCCGAGGTCACTGCGCCGGACACCCAGCCCGCCGCTCCGGCGGACGAATCCGGCGTCATCGTCTTTGAGGGCGCGGAGGCCGCGTCCGAGCCGTCCGCCGTGCTCAGGGGCGCGCCGAAGACGCCCTATGCCGACGAGACCGTGGCCGTTATAGGCACAATGGAATACAAGTCTCTGTACGAGGCCGTCGCGGCGGCCGTGAACGGGGACGTGGTGACAATGGTCAAGCACGGCGCAGACAGGGAAGAAATGCTGCTGATCAATAAGAGCATCACCATAGATCTCAACGGCATATACGTCAATTTCCCGAGCACCAGCGCCGTTAAGGACCACGCCATAGAGATCGCCGCGGGCGTCACCGTAAATATCAAGAACGGCGCTCTCTCCACCGCCACCTATACCGACCTTGCCACCAGCAAGGTCTACGGTTTTACCAACGGCATAGTGTCAAAGGGTAATCTTACGCTCACGGACGTCGAGTTCAGGTTCGACACGAAGAGCGGCGGGACAGAGCTTGTCAAAGCCGACGCCGGCTCCATCACAGTCATCGGCGGCGAGTACACGCAGGATCCCACGGCTTTTCTGGCCGCGAACTATGTAACCGCCAAGAACGCGCAGAACAGATGGCCCGTCACCGAGAACGTCCCCGTGATAGTCTCGAAGGAGGCCGCTATCGGCGCCGCTGAGTACGCCACCCTGGCCGAGGCTGTCGCCGCCGTTAAGGCGGGCGAGACCATTACTCTGCTCAAGGATGTCACCGGATTTTTCACCGCGGAAGCGTTCACCCTCGATCTGAACAGCTACACGCTGTCGCTCTCGGGCGCTATCAGCGTTCCCGCCGGCAAGACCCTGACCGTGAAGAACGGCACTGTCACCCCCAACTCCGCCGCGGCAGGCATAACGAACAACGGGACGCTCACGCTCGACGGCCTTGAAGCCTTCGGCAGCGATGATATCAGCTACACCGTCAACAGCACCGGCGCCCTCACGCTGACCAACGGCACAGACATAGGCAACTCCAAGGCGGGCGCCATCCTGCTCACCGGAACGCTCAACGTGGCCGACGCGAACGCCACAGTCGATGACGTGGCGACCTATGGCGCTGAAGCGTCCACAGTCAACATCTCCGCCGGCGGCTTCAAGAGCCTCAGAGTGGGCAACGGCGCGACCGGCACCGTCACCGGCAATGTGACCGGCGGCAACTATCTTGACGGGATCGACAAGGTCTTTATCGCCACAGGCTATTTCGCCGAAAAGCAGAGCGACAACAGCTACACCGTCAAGCCCATCCCCGCGACCGCGAAGGTCACGAGCGCCGACGGCAAGACCGAGTATAACGCCGACGACAGCGCCAACTCCAACTATGTCACCTTCTTCAAGGGCACGTCCGAGGCGGGCAGCAACAAGGACCTCGTGTTCAAGGTCGAGCCCGCGCTCACCAAGCTCTCCGTCAACGGCACCGAGCGCACGCTCAACACGGACTACACCTATGATGCGGGCAACAAGCTCGTCACCATCGCCAAGGGCACTTCCTTCCTCACGGGACTCCCTGCCGGCAAGAACCTGATAAATCTCACCTTCGAAAACGGCGCGGTTGTCAATGTGCCGCTGTATGTGTACCCCTCCATCACGCTCGACAAGACCCGCTATGTCCAGGGCAGCGGCTCCGGCATAACGGCCACCGTGTCCGACCAGCCGGATAATATCTCCACCGGCGTCAAGGATAACGCGAGCGACGCCAAGATGCTCACGACCGATGATTATACAAAGAACAGCAACGGCACCATCACCATCAAGCCCGCCTGCCTCGACAAGCTCGCGACCGGCACGCAGTACCTGGGCTTCTGGACCGGCAGCAACGCGCTGCTGTTCAAGATAACCGTCGCCCCCGCGCCCTCCATCACCCCGGCGGACGCCAACAAGGACGGCCTCTGGTATAACGGCGGCGACAACATGGTCTACACCGTCAAGCCCGACATCCAGAGCGTCACCGTGGACGGGACGACGCTCGCCTCCGGCAACTACAGCACCAACAGCGACGGCCTGCTCACGCTCAAGTCCGCCTATCTCAAGACCCTCTCCTACGCCGAGCATACCCTCTCCGTGACCACGAGCGACGGCACGGTCAGCACTAAGTTCACCACCAAGCCCTCAGTGTACGCGAAGAACGGCGACACCCATACCAAGGGCAGCACCAAGGATCTGACCTTTATCTCCTCCGACCCCGTGACCAAGATCTTCGTCGGAGACACCCAGCTCGCCAACACCAGCTCCAGCACTCAGTATACCCTCAGCAGCGACGGCAAGACCATCACGCTCAAGGCGGCCTTCCTGAACACCCTGAAGGCCGACACCACCTATACCCTCACTGTGAACGGCAATGCCGGCACCGCGAAGACGACCTTCAAGATCCTATCCACCGCCACCGCCGCCACCTCCCCGAAGACCGGCGACGAGAGCAATATCTTCGTGTGGATAGCCGTCCTGACGCTCTCCGGCGCCGCGGCAGTCGCGCTGGTACCCAAAAAGAAAAAGCAGTAATCAAATACAGACTGAAACCGGCCGGGGCTTTCCCCGGCCGGTTTTTTCGGGTTTTTTCCACGCGGTAAAGTTTCCGCTGCGCTCAAATTGTGCTTGGAATTGACAGGGAAAGGCGTTATAATGAAAAGCAGAAAAAGACAGACAGAGGGAGATGTGCCGTATGGACGCAAAGTATCTGAAATACATTCCGAAGGACGACGTATACCTTTTCAATACGGGCAGCGCAAGAAAGGCCTGGCTGTGCTTCGGCTGCCGGTATATACCGGCGCTGCGCGAGCACCGCTTCATCGTCTGGGCGCCGAACGCCCGCGCAGTCTCGCTCGTGGGCGATTTTAACGCCTGGGACGACGCCGCGACGCCGCTGGAAAAGCTCGAGGGCGGGATCTGGGCCGCGTTCGTGCCGGGTCTGAGCAACGGGGCGCTGTATAAATACTGCGTTATCGGCGCGGACGGGCGTAGAAAGCTCAAGGCCGACCCTTTTGCCGCCTGGGGACAGTGCGGCGGGGACACCGCCTCCATGGTCTGGACGGGCGCGGACTTCGGCTGGGGCGACGCGGGATATATGAAAAAACGCGCCGCGCGCGATTTCATGAGCAGCCCCATGAGCATCTATGAGGTGCACCCCGGCTCCTGGCGCGACCTTGAGGGCGGCGTCAACTACCGGAGCCTTGCGAACGCGCTGTCGGAATACTGCGCGGACATGGGCTACACCCATGTGGAGCTGATGCCGGTCACGGAGTACCCCTACGACGCGTCCTGGGGCTATCAGGTGACGGGGTATTATTCGCCGACCTCGCGCTACGGCACGCCGGACGATTTCAAATACTTCGTGGACAGGCTCCACGCCGCCGGTATCGGCCTCATCATGGACTGGGTTCCGGCGCACTTCCCGCGCGACGAGCACGGGCTCGCGATGTTCGACGGGACGCCGCTGTTCGAGTGCAAGGAGAGGCGCATGGCGGAGCACCCCGAGTGGGGCACGCTCATCTTCGATTACGGCAGCGACCAGGTGAAAAGCTTTCTCATCTCCTCCGCCGCGAAGTTTTTCGAGGAATTTCATATCGACGGCATCCGCGTGGACGCGGTCAGCTCCATGCTGTATCTCAACTACGGCCGCCGCGACGGGGAATTTACGCCGAACAAGGACGGCGGCACGACGAATCTCGCCGCGCTCGGCTTCCTGCGCGAGCTGAACTCGACGCTGCTCACGAGCTTTCCCGGCGCCGTCACCATCGCCGAGGAGTCCACGGCCTTTCCGCTCATCACCGCGCCGCCGGACGTCGGCGGGGTGGGCTTCAGCCTGAAATGGGACATGGGCTTCATGCACGACACGCTCGACTATATGGAGCTCGACCCGTATTTCAGGAGCTTCAACCACAACAAGCTCACCTTCTCCATGATGTACGCCTTCTCGGAGAACTATGTGCTGGCCTATTCGCACGACGAGGTGGTGCACTGCAAGAAATCCATGCTCGACAAGATGAGCGGGGAATACGACCAGAAGTTTGCCTCCCTGCGCGCGCTGTACGGCTTCCAGTTCGGCCATCCGGGCAAGAAGCTGAACTTTATGGGTGGGGAATTCGGGCAGTTCATAGAGTGGAACTGGGAAAAGCAGCTCGACTGGCTGCTGCTCGGCTTCCCGCGGCATGAGCAGCTGCATGACTACTGCCGCGCCCTCAACCGCCTTTACACCGAAAACCCCGCCATGTATGCGCTCGACCGCTCGTGGGACGGCTTTCGCTGGCTGAACGTGGACGACTCCGGGCGAAGCTCCGTGGCCTTCCTGCGCTCCGCGCCGAAGAACGGGAGCTATGTCGCCTGCGTGTGCAACTTCACCCCCGTCAAATACGAGGGCTTTGTGATAGGCCTACCCTCCGCCGGGACGCTGACCGAGATACTCAACAGCGACGATATGCAGTACGGCGGCGCGGGCGACGGAAACCCGGAGCCGATACGCAGCCGCAGACAGCCCTTTATGGACATGGAGCACTCGGCGGAGCTCACGCTGCCCGCCATGTCGGCGCTGTTTTTCCGCTTCACACCCAAAAAACCGAAAAAGAAAAGAGCCGCGACAGAAAAAAAGGCCGACTGATACCGCAGGCAGACGGAAGCGCGGCACTTTGCCGCGCGGCAGGGCAGAGGGACGGTGACGGCGCCCGCCGAGGGGAGCTGCAAGAACAACAGGAGGAGATCAGGCATGAAAAAGGAATTTCGCGATATGCTCAGGGAGCGCGGCAGGGAAGAGCTGCCGGCGGTGCTCCTGGCCTCGGCCGAGTGCGCGCCGCTGTCCAAGACCGGCGGCCTTGCGGACGTTGTGGGCACGCTGCCCAAGGCGCTCGCGAAGCTCGGCGTCGATGCGCGCGTCATCACGCCCTATCACCGCGTTATTAAAGAGAAGTACGCCGGCAAGACCGAGCATATGTTCTATTTCTACGTCCAGCTCGGCTGGCGCAGGGAATATGTGGGCATAGAGAAGCTGGTGCTGGACGGCGTCACGATATATCTGGTGGACAACGAGCGCTTTTTCGGGGACAAGATCTATCTCGGCGGCAACGCGGAGGGGGAGCAGTACTCCTTTTTTACCCGCGCCGTGCTCGACGCGCTCCCGAATCTGGACTTCGCGCCCGAGGTGGTCCACTGCAACGACTGGCACACCGCCATGATACCCATGCTCGCCAGAACTCAGTATCCCGGCTGTATGCAGGAGAAGCTGCGCTTTCTGCTCACGATACATAATATCGCCTTTCAGGGCAAGTTCGGCTTCGATTTCGTCAAAGACCTGCTCGGCGTGGAGGACAGGTATTTCACGCCGGAGTTTATGGAGCTAAACGGCTGCGCCGACTTTCTGAAGGGCGGCTGCGTCTTTGCCGACCGGATAAACACCGTCAGCCCGAGCTATGCCCGGGAGATAAGGACCACGTATTACGGCGAGGGTCTCGAGGGCATACTCAACGCCCGCTCGGCGGAGCTCTCCGGCATAATCAACGGCATAGACAAGGAGAGCTTCAACCCGCACTCCGACCCGAAGCTCCCCGCCCGCTACGACCGGGGACACCTCAACGGCAAGGCGCGCTGCAAGGCGGCGCTGCAGGAGAAGCTGGGGCTCGAGCAGCGACCCGACGTGCCGCTCTTCGCGATGGTCACGCGCATGACCGAGCAGAAGGGCTTCGAGCTCGTCGCCTGCGTGCTCGACGAGCTGATGGGCAGGGAGGATATGCAGTTTGCGCTGCTCGGCACCGGGGAGGAGCGCTTTGAAAACTTCATGCGCGCCGCGGAATACCGCTACAAGGGGCGTCTGTGCGCCTATATCGGCTACAGCGAGGCGCTGTCGCACCTTGTCTACGCCGGGAGCGACTTTTTCCTGATGCCCTCCCGCTTCGAGCCCTGCGGGCTGAGCCAGATGATCGCCATGCGCTACGGCTCTGTCCCCATTGTCCGCGAGACGGGCGGGCTGCGCGACACGGTCACGCCCTACAACCGCTTTTCCGGCGAGGGCAACGGCTTCTCCTTCGCCAATTTTGACGCCTGGGAGATGCGGGACGCCTGCCTTGCCGCGCTCGGCTGCTATAAGAACGGCGAGGTCATGCGCGGGCTTATCACGCGCGCCATGCAGGCCGACTTCGGCTTTGAACTTTCCGCGCAGGAGTATGCGAGGCTCTATATATGTATGCTGTGACCCGGGACGACTCACAGGCCGTCGCCGCCGCGCCGATATGGCGCGGCGGCGCGGACGCTGAGGCGGAGAAAAAAACAATAAGAGAGGGCGGCCGCGAGCCGATTAAGATATGGTTCGGCGGCAGCTACAGGGAGTGCTGGTCGCAGGACTACGCGCTCACCGTCGTGTATGGGGATCGCCGCTATGTTCTGGCCGAGCGGGGGAGAGACGGCCGCTGGAGCGCCGCCGGCGGAGACGCGGCGCTTGCGGCGCTGCTCGCCTCGCCAGACTGCCCGGCGCTGACGCGGGACTATTTCCGATCCGCCGCCGCGGTGTATTCCGCGGCGCACGACTGCCTTGAAAGGGGTCTGCCGCTCGACAGGCTGGGCGAATGCTTTGCCGGAGACGGCGGCGCGCTCGAAGCGCCGGAGCTGATGCGTCTGCTCATGGACGACTGCGGCTTCTCTCTGGACGAGGCCTATCAGACTGCGGCGCGCTGCGGCTGCGACCTGCACGCCGACAGCGTGGACGTGGAGAGCGTATACGCGCTCCAGCCGCGCACCGCGCATGTGGTGAGCATTCTCCGCGGCTGCCGCGCGGGCACGCTCGCCGTCGCCCACGACGGGAGGAAAAAGGAATTTCGCTCGCCCTCGGGCGCTATAGAGGCGGGAGGCCGGCTGACGCTGTCGTTCCGCGTGCTCGGCGGCGCGGTGAAGGCGGCGACGCTGGTGCTCTACGGGGACAGGCTCTGCCGCGAGTTTCCCATGGCGCGCCGCGGCGACAGCTACACGGCGAGCATAGACGTGCCGGATACGCCCGCCGCGCTCTGGTACATCTTCCGCATCAATTCCGCCTCGAGCTCCCAGTGGCTCTGCCCGGACGGCGGCGGCTATCTTGGCCGGCTGTACGGCTATGAGGCTCCGGGCTTCAGGCTGACGGTGTATAAAAAGGGCTTCGACACGCCGGAGTGGTTTCGGCGCAGCGTCATGTATCAGATATTTCCCGACCGCTTCGCCTTCTCCGGCGACGGCACGGCCGCGCGCGGCGTCGCGTATCACAGGGCGCTCGGCCAGACGCCGGAGCTGCACGCGAGCACGGACGAGCCTGTGCGCTATCTGCCGCGCCCCTTTGAGAGCGCCTACAGTCCGGACGATTTTTACGGCGGCACGCTCCGCGGCATAGAGGACAGGCTGCCCTATCTGAAGGAGCTCGGCGTGAGCGCGCTGTATTTGAACCCTATCGTCGAGTCGCGCTCGAACCACCGCTACGACAGCTCGGACTATCTCAAGGTCGATCCCATCCTCGGCAAAAACGAGGATCTGACGAGCCTCTGCGCTCAGGCGGAAAAGCTCGGCATCCGCGTCATCCTCGACGGGGTCTTCTCCCACACCGGGGCGGACAGCGTGTATTTCAACAGCCGCGGCGGCTACCCTGATCTGGGCGCCTGTCAGGGCGAGACCTCCCCGTATTACGAGTGGTACGATTTCAGGCGCTTTCCCGACGATTACCGCTGCTGGTGGGGCTTTAAAGACCTGCCGGAGGTGAACGAGCGCGTCGGGAGCTGGCAGCGCTTCGTCATCAGCGGGGAGGACAGCGTCGTGAAGACCTGGCTTCGCCGCGGCGCGTCCGGCTGGCGGCTGGACGTCGCGGACGAGCTGCCGGACGATGTTCTCGCGCTCATCCGCGGCAGCGCCAAGGCCGAAAAGCCGGACGCGCTCATCCTGGGCGAGGTGTGGGAGGACGCGGTGCTCAAGGAGAGCTACGGCGGCCGGAGGAATTACGCCCTCGGCTACTCGCTCGACACCGTGATGAACTATCCCTTCCGCGCGGCCATGCTGGACTTTATCCATCGCCGCACCGACGCCTACGCCCTCAGGGACTTTCTCATCGCCCAGCAGATGAACTACCCCGCGCCCATGTACTACTCGCTGATGAACCTGCTCGGCACGCACGATGTCGAGAGGCTTCGCAGCGCCCTCGCAACAGACGCTGTGATAAGGGAGCTGCCGCGCGAGAGGCAGCTTGAGCTGGAATTTTCCGAAGAGGCGCTGCAAGGCGCGCTGGAGCTTGAGGCGCTCTGCGCCGCGGTGCAGTTTGCGCTGCCCGGAGTGCCGAGCATATATTACGGAGACGAGCAGGGCATGTGCGGCGTGTGCGACCCCTTCAACCGCCTGCCGTTCAAGGAGGGCAGCCGGGAGCTGTACGACTGCTACGCCGCTCTCGCCAAGCTTCGAAACGGCGCGGCGGCGCTCTCGACGGGCTTCGCGGAGTTTGCCGCCGCCTCGGGCGAGGTACTGCTGATACTGCGCTGGACGAGCGGCGGGCGGGACGCCTGCGGCGCGGCCGCCGCTGACGGAGCCTATCTTGCGGTCATAAACCGCGGCGACAGCGCCGCGCGCTTCACGGCGGACTGCTCGGCCGCCGGAAGGGGCGGCTTCTACGGCTGCATCGCGGCGCGCAGCGCGGAGATATACAGACTGTAATTTTTTGTGCATTCGCGGCTTCGACGCCATGAAAGAGATATGAAAGGACTGGTCATTACAATGAAAAGACTAGGCTTCGGCCTGATGCGCCTCCCGCTGACGGACAAGAACGACCCCGCCTCCATAGACATGCCGCTGCTGGAGCGGATGACGGACGCCTTTATTGAGCGCGGCTTTACCTATTTCGACACGGCCTGGATGTACTGCGGCTTCAAAAGCGAGAACGCGGCGGGAGCCGCGCTCGTGGCGCGCCATCCGCGCGAGAGCTTCACCCTCGCCTCAAAGCTCCACGCGGAGTATTTTGACACGCTCGCCGGCCGCGACGAGATATTTAACAAGCAGCGCGAGAAGACGGGCGTGGATTATTTCGACTATTACCTGCTGCACGACGTGAACAGGAACCACATCAGGGTCTACGACGAGCTCAACTGCTTCGACTGGCTCGTCGACAAGCGCGAAAAGGGGCTCGCGCGGCACATCGGCTTTTCCTTCCACGACACGCCGGAAATGCTCGACAAGCTGCTGACCGAGCACCCGGAGATGGAGTTTGTGCAGCTGCAGCTCAACTATCTCGACTGGGACAGCGAGAGCATCCAGTCGCGCCGCTGCTACGAGACGGCCGTCCGCCACGGGAAAAAGGTCGTCGTGATGGAGCCGGTCAAGGGCGGTACGCTTGCGAAGGTCCCGCAGAGCGTGGAGAGCCTGCTCAGGGCGTGCGACGCGGCGGCCTCCGTCCCCTCCTGGGCGATACGCTTTGCGGCAAGCCGGGAGAATGTGATGATGGTGCTCAGCGGGATGAGCGATATGGCGCAGCTGCTGGACAATACCGCCACCATGTCCGATTTTGAGCCGCTCGACGCGTCCGAGCTTGAAATGCTCGCCAAAGCCGCCGAAATGATACGCTCGCATGTGAGCATCCAGTGTACCGGCTGCTCCTACTGCACGGAGGGCTGCCCCATGGGCATACCCATACCGCGCTGCTTCGAGCTGTATAACGAGGCCGCGCGCGGCGAGAAGCGCCGGGACGACTACCGCCGTCTCACCGAGGGCGCCGGCCGCGCGGGCGACTGCATCGGCTGCGGCCAGTGCGAGGGCGTCTGCCCGCAGCATCTGCCCGTGAGGGAGCTGCTGAAAAAGACCGCCGCGCTGTTCGAGTGAGCGTTTTAAAAACCGCCGGGAAATCATTTTTCGGCGGTTTTTTTGTTGAAAATGTGACCGCGTCACGGATAAAGCTGTCCGGCGCTGGTAGAATAAGCGCATAAAGACAGAAAGGCGGCATACTATGGGTATTTTCGATATGTTCAGGACCCCTGACATAAACGCGGAGGTCGAAAGATTCAGGGCGGAGCCGGGCGCGGCGCTGCTGGACGTGCGCGAGAGCGACGAATACGCCGAGGGGCATATACCGGGCAGCGTGAACATCCCGCTGAGCGATATCGCGCGGGTAGAGGCGCGGCTGCCGGACAAGGGCGGGAAGTATTTCGTATACTGCCTGAGCGGCGCGAGAAGCGGCAGAGCGGTGGATTACATGACGGCTCACGGGTACACGGACGTGGCAAATATAGGCGGGATAAGGGCATACAGAGGGAGGACGGAAAGATGAGCGTGAAGACGGTAATAGTCGGCGGCGTGGCCGGAGGGGCGACAGCCGCGGCAAGGCTTCGCCGGCTGGATGAAAAGGCGGAGATCGTGATTTTCGAGCGCTCGGGCTATGTCTCCTACGCAAACTGCGGCCTGCCCTATTATATAGGCGGCGTCATAACAGACCCCGAGGAGCTGACGCTCCAGACGCCAGAGAGCCTCTGGGAGCGCTTCCGCATCAGAGCCTGTGTCCGGCACGAGGTGCTGTCGATAGACCCGGCGCGCAAGACGGTCGCCGTGCGCGAGCTGGACACGGGGCGCGAATTCGAGGAGAGCTACGACAGGCTCCTGCTCTCCCCGGGCGCAAAGGCCGTGAAGCCGGCGCTGCCCGGCATAGACGACGAGAGGATATTCACCCTGCGCACCGTCGAGGACACGCTGCGCATACGTGAGTTCATCGACCGCGAGCGGCCGCGCTCGGCCGTGATAGCGGGCGGCGGCTTCATCGGCCTTGAGACGGCCGAGAACCTGCGCGAGCTCGGGCTGGATGTGACCATCGTCCAGCGCCCAAAGCAGGTGCTGAACCCTCTCGACTACGACATGGCGGCGCTCGTCCACGCGGAGCTGAGAAAAAACGGCGTCGGCCTCTGCCTCGGACGCACAGTCACGGGCTTTGAGCGCGACGGCGGGAGCCTGCTGACCCTGCTCAGGGATGAGCCGCCCCTCCGATCGGACATGGTGCTGCTCGCCATAGGCGTCGCGCCGGATTCCGCGCTCGCCGCCTCCGCCGGGCTGGCGCTCGGCGCGAAGGGCAGCATTGTCGTAAACTCCCGCATGGAGACCTCGGTGAAGGATATCTACGCCGTGGGCGACGCCGTCGAGGTTCGCCATTTCGTCTCCGGCCGCCCCGCGCTGATAGCGCTCGCCGGCCCCGCCAACAAGCAGGGGCGCATCGCGGCGGACAATATCTGCGGGATAGACAGCGAGTACGAGGGCTCGCAGGGCTCTTCAGTGGTGAAGCTGTTCGGCCTCACTGCCGCCTCCACCGGGCTCAACGAGGGCGCGGCAAGGGCCGCGGACATAGATTACGAGAGGCTCGTGCTCTCCCCGGCCTCGCACGCGTCCTATTATCCGGGCGGAAAGCTGCTGACGCTGAAACTCCTGTACGAGCGCGGCACGCGAAGGCTGCTCGGCGCGCAGATCGTCGGCGGAGAGGGCGCGGACAAGCGCCTCGACGTGCTCGCCACGGCGATACGCGCCGGCATGAGAGCGGACGAGCTCGCCGGGCTTGAGCTCGCCTATGCGCCGCCCTACTCCTCGGCCAAGGATCCCGTGAACATGGCGGGCTTCATGGCGCAGAACATAGAGGCGGGGCTGGTAAAGCAGTTCCATTGGCAGGATGTGCCCGCGCTGCGGGAGACGCCCGGCGTCACGCTGCTCGACACGCGCACCCCGGCGGAGTATGCCCGCGGCCACGCGGAGGGCTTCGTCAACATCCCGGTGGACGAGCTGCGCGAGCGCCTGGGTGAGCTTGAGCGGGGGACGAGCGTGTATGTGATGTGCCAGAGCGGGCTGAGAAGCTACGTCGCCTGCCGCATCCTCGCGCAGAGCGGGTTCGAGTGCTTTAACTTCTCCGGCGGCTACCGCTTCTATCAGGCGGTGACGGAGGATATCTGCACCGCCGGGAACAGCTGGCCCTGCGGCATGGACAGATAAGAAACGAAAAAAAGCCCGTCGTTCTGCGGTGAAAACCGAAGAACGACGGGCTTTTTCTTTTTTTCCCACGGATGGCGCGCCGCGGCGCTCACTCCGTTTTGAACATGAATGCGGAGAGAGCCTGCAATACCCCCTCCAGACAGAGCGCGGCGCCGCCGAAGATCATCAGCATCTCCGTCGTCCCGAAGGGGTTTACTATCATCAGTATCCCCGCCGCGATGGACAGCAGCGCGAAGGCGAGCGGCAGACCCCAGCGGCGCAGCCCCGCGCGGCGCAGCGTCAGCCCGGCCTCAAGATTGTAAAAGCCGGAGACGACCAGTACGATGCCGACAAAGACCGGCAGCGCGACCACAAGGATGGTGGGCTTGATAAGCAGCAGCACACCGACCGTGACCAGCGTCAGCCCGGAGACAAGACCGCCGAAGAGCAGCTTGCTCATCTCGCTGCCGCTGAAATACATCACCAGCAGAGCCACGCCGATGACGATGAGGATACCCGCCAGAAAATAGATGAGCACCAGCGCGGAGGAGGCCGGATTTACCAGCAGCAGCACGCCGACTGCCAGCATCGCGAGAGCGCCGAGAAAGCCTAACCAGTTAAAGCCCGATTTCATTTCCGTATCTCCCTCCCGGCATCCGCGCTCAGCGGATGTCGAACTCTGCCGCGGCAAGCGCGGTGTTTCCGTCTGCGTCCGTCAGGGTCTTTACCATGCGATAGCTGCCGGCGGGCAGCTTGTCGTAGTGCCCGTCAAAGTGGAACATGTCCTCCGCGGTGCCGTTGGCGGGGAGAGTGTATATGGACATGATGATAAAATCCTGCTTGTCGTCCACAACGTACCACTTCCCGTCGCTGAGCCTGACCTCCAGCCGCTGCGCGGCGTCGTAGCTGAAATCCCGGTCAGTGCTGTTGATGAGCTCTAACGCGGCCTCCTCCGTCTCGTCGGTGACGGTCTTCTGCTTGATGTACAGGGAGACCTCCGCGTTCATTTCAGCGTCGTTATACTCGCTCACGGTGAGCTTATCCGCGCTGAAGCTCTTTGCCCCGCAGCCGGAGATAAGAGCGATAAGGAGGACTGACGCGAGCAGTGCAATAAGTTTTGTCATAATTGACCTTTCCTTTCCCTGCCGCCTCCGCGCGCACAGGGCGGAGAGACGGCGGCTGCTGTTTGATATTATTGACCGTATAAAGCGCCGGCTGTATACAGTCTCTTACTTTCTTTTCGAAAAATTCACATTATTTTTCCCTATGGCGTGATTTGGTCACAGAAAGCTTGAAATTATGTGCTATAATGCTGGTAGTGACAGAGAACAGAACAACAAATTTAACGGAGGTAAGAATATGGAACAGAGATACTTCATCTGCCGGCACTGCGGAAACATTATCGCGATGGTAAAGAGCAGCGGCGTCCCGGTGGTCTGCTGCGGCGAGCCGATGCAGGAGCTGCTGCCCGGAACGGTGGACGCTTCGCACGAAAAGCACGTCCCCGTCCTCACCGTGGACGGCGACCGCGTCAGCGTAAGGGTCGGCGCGGCGGAGCACCCGATGCTGCCCGAGCACTACATCCAGTGGATTTCCGTCTTCACCGCCAGCGGCGAGCAGCGCCGCGAGCTCAGACCCGGCGACAAGCCGGAGGCCTGCTTCCGCCTCTGCCCGGGCGAAAAGATCGAGGCGGTCTACGCCTACTGCAATATCCACGGCCTCTGGAAGGCCTGATGATTAGACTGTCCGTCGCCAAAAAAGTTCCCCGCGGGTCACAAAGCCCGCGGGGAACTTTTTCGGTGTCAGAAGCGCTCCATCCTGTCCATATCCAGCACGAATACCGCCGCGCCGCCGCAGGGCATGTTGACCGGGATGACGGGGGAGATGTTCATGTTCGGCTCCCGGATAATCATGGGCTTTTGATAGACCGTGTCTATCCGCTCGCCCGCGCACTTTTTGATGATCGCTATCGCCGCGTCCAGCTTCTCGCTCTCGAGTCCCACCATGATAGTGACGCTGCGCTTTTTCAGAAACCCGCCCACGGAGTTGAGCAGCGTTGCGTAAAAGCCGCCGCGGTTGAGCTCGGTCACAACTCTCTCATAGTCGTCCCCCTGGAGGACCGCCAGCAGAAGCTTGCCGCTTTTTCCTGTCTCCATCGTCTGAGCCTCCTTTTGCTTTGCTGCGTTAATAATACCACAGCGCGCGGCAAAAATAAAGTCAAATCTGCGTCCGCGCCCGAGCGGGGCGCTTTTTACCGCATAATTAACGCGAATTTTATATTTTGTGTTATAATGAAAGAAAATGGGGAAAAACAGGGGAGAAGCCTATGTTCAACATACTTGTTGCGGAAGACGACGTGAAGATGAACCGCATATACTGCTCCGCCCTCAGCCGGGACGCGTATGAGGCGATACCCGCCTTCGACGGCGCGCAGGCGCTGGAGATAGTCGCGGAGCGCCCGGTCGATCTCGTCATCTCGGACATCATGATGCCCGAGATAGACGGCTATTCGCTCACGCGCAGGCTCCGGCAGGACTGCCCCGAGCTGCCCATACTGATGATCTCGGCGCGGGAGAGCTTCGAGGACAAGCGCCACGGCTTTCTCGCCGGTATCGACGACTATATGGTAAAGCCGGTGGACATTAACGAGATGCTTCTCAGGGTACAGGCGCTGCTGCGCCGCGCGCGCTCGGTGAGCGAGAGAAAGCTGAGCGTGGGCGCGACGGTGCTGGATTTCGACACCTATTCCGCCTGCTTCGACGGGCAGACGGTGGAGATACCGCAAAAGGAATTCCTTATTCTTTACAAGCTCATGTCCTGCCCCTCGCGCACCTTCACCCGCCGCCAGCTCATGGACGAGCTCTGGGGCTACGACACGGATTCCGAGGAGCGCACCGTGGACGTGCATATAAACCGCCTGCGCGACAGGCTTCGCGACTGCGGCGATATTGACATCGTCACCGTGCGCGGCCTCGGCTACAGGGGGGAGCGCAAATGAAGCTGAAGGGGCTGAATTTTTTCTACAGGGTGTACAGCCGTATGCTGTATATCATGACGGCGGCCTTCGCGCTGCTCGTCCTGCTGCTGCTGTTTCTGCTGTTCCTGCTGCTGCGCGTGAGCCTGTTCGACATCGTCAATATCAGCGACAGCACCGGGCTTATCATCGCCTGCTGCGTGATAAGCGTGCTCATAGTCAGCCAGTTCGTGACGGTGCTCTGGATACGCGCGGTCAGCCGCCCCGCCGCCGAAATATCGGCCGCCGCAGCGCGCGTGGCGGAGGGGGACTTCACCGTGCAGATCGACACCTCCGGCTTTAAAAACGAGATGCACGATCTGGGCGAGAGCCTGAACAAGATGATAAAGGAGCTTGACAGCATAGAGGTCATGCGGACGGACTTCGTGTCCAACGTCTCCCACGAGTTCCGCGCGCCGCTGTCGAGCATTCAGGGCTGCGTGACGCTTCTGAGCAGCCCCGGGCTCGAGGAGGGGCAGCGGCAGGAGTATTTCACGCTCCTCAAGGAGGCGACAGGGCAGCTCTCGTCGCTCGTGGACAATGTGCTGACGCTCTCCCGCCTCGAGACGCAGAACTTCACCGCCAAGAGCGAGCGCTTCAGCCTTGACGAGCAGCTTCGCCGCGCGCTGCTGCTCTTCGAGCAGGACTGGTCGGAGAAAAAGCTCGAGCTTGAGCTTGAGCTGCCGGAATGTGAATACACCGGGCAGGAGAAGCTGCTCAGCCAGGTGTGGATAAACCTCATCGGCAACGCCGTCAAGTTCACCGGCGAGGGCGGGAGGATAGGCGTGAAGCTCGACGACGCGGAGGGCGCCTTTGTGACCGTCACGGTGTACGACACCGGGATAGGCATGACCGAGGAGGTCAGAAAGCACGTGTTTGAGAAGTTCTATCAGGGGGACAGCTCGCGCCGCGGCAGCGGGAACGGGCTGGGTCTCGCGCTGGTCAAGAGCATCTGCCAGATAACCCGCTGCGAGATAAGCGTGGACAGCGAGCCGGGCAGGGGCAGCGCCTTTACCGTGCGCCTGCCGCGCTGAGGCGGTCGGGATATGTCCGCGGCGCGGGGAAAAAGTTGAAAAATAATTGATGTTCGGATGTTATAAAACCTGCGTGGGTATGATACGCGGTATTCGAAAAAGAGGGAAAGGGACGGTTCGGTATGGACTTTTGGCGCTGCGTCTGTTACTATGCGATTGTCGGAATCGCGATGTTCTTCGCGGGCAGACTGATTGCCGGGCACAGCTTCAGATACGACAGCTTCCCGTTTCGCCCCTTCCGCTTCGAACGCGACGGGCAGATATATAAGCGCATCGGCATAAACCGCTGGCAGGGTCGCGCGCCCGACATGAGCGTTATCTGCAAGAGGCTCATGCCGCCGAAAAAGATGGAGGGCCGCCCGGACCGGGCGAGGCTTCTGCTGATGATACAGGAGACCTGTGTCGCGGAGCTGACGCACGCCGTCCTCTGCGCCGCCGGTATCGCCTCGTTCTGGCTCTGGCCGGGCGCGGGCGGGGTGATAATATGGCTCGTATACTGCGCAGTCGGCAACATCCCCTTTATCCTGATACAGCGTTATAATCGGCCAAGGCTTGTAAAACTGCTCCGGCGCTGCCCGGAGCACGAAGGAGAGAATAGACATTAAGGCGCTGATTTTAAGCTGCAATACCGGCGAGGGACACAACTCCTGCGCCAAGGCGATCAGGGAGAGCTTTGTGCGCCACGGAGACGAGTGCGACATCATAGACTCACTCGGCTTCATCTCCAGTGGGGTTTCAAAGTTTATCTCCAAGGGTCATGTGCTCGTATACCGGCATATACCGAGGCTTTTCCGGCGGGGCTACCGCTATTCCGAGCGCCATGAGGAGCTGTTCAGGGAGGGCTCGTTCACCTACAGGCTCATGGCCTCCGGCGCGGACAGGCTCTTCGACTATATATCGGACAAGGGCTACGACGCGGTGCTCTGCCCGCATGTTTTCCCCTCCCTCATGGTCACTGCGATGCTGAAAAAACACGATATCGCGCTCAAGACCTGCTTTGTGGACACAGATTATACCTGTAGCCCCGGCACGGAGGAGAGCCGGCTCGACAGATATTTTATACCCGACATGTCCGTTATGCGCGGACATGAGCGGGCTTTTGACATGAACAGGGTGGTGGAGAGCGGCATCCCCGTGCGGCAGACCTTTTTTACCGCGCGCGAGAAGGCGGAGGCCAAGAGAGCCGTCGGCATCCCGGAGGACGCGGAGCACCTGCTCGTGATGTGCGGCAGCATGGGCTGCGGCCCGATGAAGCGGCTGAGCGCGTATATCGCGCTGGAGCTGCGGGACGACCAGTATATGACGGTCGTCTGCGGCACGAACCACCGGCTGCGCAGCTGGCTGGACTTCAATTACGGCGCGCGTGAAAACATCCGTATTCTCGGCTTTACGGACGACATTTCCCTGCTGATGGACAGCGCCGACCTGTACCTCACGAAGCCCGGCGGGATTAGCACCAGCGAGGCGGCCGTGAAGGCGCTGCCGATGGTGCTGGTGGACGCGGTCTCCGGCTGCGAGCGCTATAACAGGGATTACTTTGTGGATTCCGGGCTCGCCGTGACGGCGGACAGGCCGCTGAAGCTGGCTCACCTGAGCGCGCGGCTCCTCTCCGACGCGGAGCGCCGCGAGGCGATGCGCGCCGCCGGTCTGCGCCGGGCGCGGCATAACTCGGCGGAGCTTATTTACAACGAGATGAGCGCCGAATCACTGAAAAAAAAAGAAGGAACAAAATGACGAATACCACGGTCGATTACCGCAAATTCAGGCTGAGGCTCATCAACACGCCGGAGTACAGCCACCTCAAGCTCATATTGTACTGGCCGCTATACGGCCTGCTGTTCACCTATGTGGAGCGCTGGTATCCGGCGGCGCACTATTATCCTGTCCACTGCGCGCTCGACGACCTGATCCCCTTCAACGAGATATTCCTGCTGCCGTATCTGTTCTGGTTCGTTTTTCTGGTGGGTATGCTGCTGTACACCCTGCTGTGCGATGTGGACTGCTTCAGGAGGATGATGAAGTTCATCATCATTACATACAGCGTTACGCTCCTTATTTATCTCGTCTTTCCCACCTGCCAGAACCTCAGGCCGTCAAGCTTCGCGAGGGACAATATCCTGACGCGGTTCATGGCCTGGTTCTACGGCTTCGACACCAATACGAACGTCTGTCCGTCGCTGCATGTGGTGGGCTCGGCGGCCGTGATGTTCGCCGCCTGGAACACGGAGCGCTTCAAAACGCGCCCCTGGAGGCTCGCCTTCGCCGCCATGGCGCTGCTGATAAGCGTGTCCACGGTGTTTCTCAAGCAGCACTCGGTCCTGGATGTCCTCGCGGCCGTTCCCGTGTGCCTCGCCGGGTATGCGCTCAGCTTCCCCGGCGGAAAGCGCGCCGGGCGCGCCTCAATGGAAAAGCTCGTCATGTGAGCGAATTTAATTGACCTGCCGTTCCGGCTTTTGCCCGGGGCGGCAGCTTTTTTTGAGCCTTTTTTGGCCGGCGCGCGGTCTTTATGCGGTCTTAACGCGGTTTTAATGCCGTCTTAATGCGCCGCCGCGGATGCTAATACCCCCTTTATCCCGGCCGGAATAGAATAGGGGCAGGAAATGAGAGGTCTGTCTTGATGATTAAAATTTTAAACAGGAACATTAGCTCCTTTCAGGTGATCATTTTCGGCTTTGCAAGCGTGATTCTGGCCGGAAGCCTGCTGCTCACTCTGCCGGTATCGACCATAGACAGGCAGGGCGCCTCCTTCGCCGACGCGCTCTTTACCGCGACCTCCGCAGTCTGCGTCACGGGGCTTGTCATCCACGACACGGCCACCTACTGGTCGGCCTTCGGGCAGGCGGTCATAATCTCGCTTATCCAGATAGGCGGCATGGGCGTCGTGACGGTGGCGGCGGCCATATCCATGCTTGCCGGGCGGAGGATAGGCCTGATGCAGCGCAGCACAATGCAGGAATCCCTCGCCGCGCCTCAGGTGGGCGGCATCGTCCGTCTGACGGGCTTCATACTGAAAACCACGTTTATTATAGAGCTTGCCGGCGCGGCGGTGATGGCGCCGGTGTTCTGCCGGGAGTTCGGCGTCGGCAAGGGCATATGGTACGCGGTATTCCATTCCGTCTCTGCCTTCTGCAACGCGGGCTTCGACCTGATGGGCGTGCGCGGGAAGTTCTCGTCGCTGACCTCATTTGCCGCCGACCCCGTTATAAACCTCGCGATCATGGGGCTTATCGTATCCGGCGGCATCGGCTTTCTAACCTGGTACGATATCAGGACGAAAAAATTCCGCCTGAGAGAGTACAGGATGCAGAGCAAGGCCATTCTGACCGTGACCGCGCTGCTGATACTGCTGCCGGCGCTCGGCTTTTTCTTCCTCGAGTTTGCGGGGCTGCCCACGGGAGAGCGCATATGGTGCTCGCTGTTTCAGTCCGTGACGCCGAGAACGGCGGGCTTCAACACGGCGGATCTGACAAAGCTGAGCGATTCCGGGGCGGCGCTGACGATAATTCTCATGCTCATCGGCGGCTCCCCCGGCTCCACGGCGGGAGGCATGAAGACCACGACGCTCGCCGTCATCATCGCGGCGGCCGCCGCGGTGTTCAGGCGGCGCAGCGACGCGCATTTCTTCGGCCGCCGCATCTCGGCCGACACCGTGCGCAGCGCGGCCGCGATAATGCTGATGTATCTGGTGCTGTTCATGGCCGGAGGCATGGCGATAAGCCGCGTGGAGGGGATAGCGCTGCTCGACTGCCTGTTCGAGACGGCCTCCGCCATCGGCACGGTGGGTCTGTCGATGGGCATTACGCCGGGGCTGAGCCTCGCTTCAAGGGGGATACTGGTCTTCCTGATGTTCTTCGGCCGGGTCGGCGGACTGACGCTGATCTTCGCCGCGGTATCCGGCGACAGAAACTTTGCGGCAAAGCTGCCGCAGGAGAGAATAACAGTGGGTTAAGGAGTATAGAGTATGAAATACATTTTACTTGTCGGTATGGGGCGCTTCGGCAGGCATGTCGCGATAAAGCTGCACGAGCTGGGTCATCAGGTGATGGCGGTGGACAAGGAGGAGAGCCGGGTGGACGCCGCGCTGCCCTACGTCACCACCGCGCAGATAGGCGACAGCACGGACGAGGGCTTTCTCGCCTCGCTCGGCGTGAGGAATTTCGACGTCTGCATCGTGGCCATAGGGGACGATTTCCAGGCCTCGCTGGAGACGACCTCGCTCCTGAAGGAGCTGGGGGCGAAGTTCGTCGTCGCGCGGGCGGCGAGGGACGTGCACGCGAAGTTCCTTTTGAGAAACGGCGCGGACGAGATAGTTTATCCCGAAAAGCAGCTCGCCTCCTGGACGGCCATACGCTACAGCTCGGATCATATCTTCGATTACATAGAGCTCGACGGGGACTACGCCATATTCGAGCTGTCCGTGCCGAAGGCCTGGCTCGGCAAGACCATTGGTCAGCTCGATATCCGCCGGGCACACGCGATAAATATCATGGCCGTGCGCAAAAACGGGAAGATGAACATGGACGTGGGCTATGACACGATGCTCGACGACAGCATGACGATGCTCGTGCTGGGGAAAAACCGCGATATACAAAAGTGCTTCCGCATATGAGCGGAGGACGGGAGATGAGATCATGTCGGATCTGATCCTGGCGGCGGTCTGCGCGGCTATGGCGGTTCCCGGCTATCTGCTGATGCGGCGTATCGACGCGTTTGTGGAGAAAGACGCGCAGGCGAGGCGCGACGAGGGCGGCGAGAGCGAGAGCGAAGACAGGGCTGGATGAAACGGGAGAAAAGTGCTATAATCGCTCTATCAGCCGGTACCTGGGAGGGACGCCTATGTGGGAGCGGAGAAAGAAGAGAAAACAGGCCGAGGCCTTCAGCTTTGAGGCCGTAAAGGACGACGCGGTCAGGCCGCTGCGCGATATCGCGCTGAGCGTGATCATTCTCACCGCGGCGACGCTGATTGGCTTTCTTTTTTTGAACTTCGGCTTCACCGAGGCGAACATCACGACCGTTTACATCCTCGGCGTGCTGATAATCTCCGTCGTGACGACGAGCCGGGTCTGCGGCATCGCGGCCTCCTTCGTGAGCGTGGTGGTGTTCAACTTCTTCTTCACCGTCCCGCGCTATACCTTTCTGGCCTATGACAAGAGCTATCCGCTGACCTTCGGCGTGATGTTCGTCGCGGCCGTCATAAGCGGGGATCTCGCGGCGAGGCTCAAGGCGAACGCGGCCGAGTCGGCCCGCTATGCCTACAGGACGAAGGTGCTCTTCGACACCAACCAGCTTCTCCAGAAGGCGCACGGCAGCGACGAGATCATCGATGCCGCCGCCAACCAGATGGTGAAGCTGCTCAACAGGGACGTCGCGCTCTACACGGCCGTAAATGGCGGCCTCGGCGAGGCGCGCGTCTACCGCGCCTCGGAGGAGGGCGGGACGGAGCAGTACTCCCTGCCGGAGGAGCGGCTCGCCGCGCTGCGCGCCTTCAACGGCGAGGAGCGGAAAACGACCGGGAAGTGCAGCTATATCGCCATTAAAGCGGGCGAGCATGTGTACGGCGTGGCGGGCATCGCCGCGCGCGGCGACCCGATGGACCTCTTCGAGAGGAGCGTCCTCATGTCCATTGCGGGCGAATGCGCCCTCGCGCTCGAAAACGACAAAAACGCCCGCGAGAAGGAGGAGGCCGCGATATTCGCCGAGAACGAGCGCCTGCGCGCGAATCTCCTGCGCGCCATATCGCACGATCTGCGCACCCCGCTGACCTCTATCTCCGGCAACGCGAGCAATCTGCTCTCCAACCCCACAGGCTTCGACGAGGCCACGAGGCAGCAGATATATACCGACATCTACGACGACTCCATGTGGCTTATAAACCTTGTGGAAAACCTTCTCGCCGTGACGCGCATCGAGGAGGGGCGGATGGACATCCGGCTCTCGGCGGAGCTTATCGACGAGGTCGTCAGCGAAGCGCTGCGCCATGTGAACAGAAAGAGCGCCGAGCACAATATCAGCGTCAGCATCCCGGACGAGCTGCTGCTCGCGCGCATGGATGCGCGCCTCATCGTACAGGTCGTCATCAATCTTGTGGACAACGCCGTGAAGTACACTCCGGCGGGCTCAAATATTCTCATCTGCGCCGTGAAGGACGCGGACATGGTAAAAGTCAGCATTGCGGACGACGGCCCCGGCATACCGGACGAGATAAAGCCGCGCGTGTTTGAAATGTTCTTCAGCGGCGCGAACAAGGTGGCGGACAGCCGCCGCAGTCTGGGGCTGGGTCTGTCGCTGTGCCGGGCGATAGTAAACGCCCACGGCGGGGAGATCTCCGTCGCGGACAATGCGCCAAAGGGCGCGGTGTTCACATTCACACTGCCGGCAGGGGAGGTAGAGCTGCATGAATAAACCCGTCATACTTATCGTCGAGGACGACCCGCCCGTGAGAAATCTCATGACCACCACACTTCGCACCCACGACTACCGCTATCTCACCGCGCCAAACGGCGAGACCGCGATACTGGAGGCCGCATCGCACAACCCGGATATCGTCCTGCTCGATCTCGGCCTGCCCGATATGGACGGCGTCGAGGTCATAAAGCGCATCCGCAGCTGGTCGAACCTGCCGATAATCGTCATCAGCGCCCGTAGCGAGGACACGGACAAGATAGACGCGCTCGACGCCGGGGCGGACGACTATCTCACGAAGCCCTTCTCCGTGGAGGAGCTGCTCGCGCGCATCAGGGTCACACAGCGGCGGCTGTCCGCGCAGAGCGACGCGGCGGAATCGGTGTTCCGGAACGGGCGGCTGCGCGTGGATTACGCGGCGGGCTGCGCCTATATGGGCGAGGAGGAGCTTCACCTCACGCCGATGGAATACAAGCTGCTGTGCCTGCTGTCCAAAAACGTGGGCAAGGTGCTCACGCACACCTATATCACAAAGGAGATATGGGGCAGCAGCCGGGACAGCGACGTGGCCTCCCTGCGCGTATTCATGGCGACACTGCGCAAAAAGCTCGAGACCGGAGCCGATTCCCCCCAGTATATACAGACCCATATCGGCGTCGGCTACAGGATGCTGAGGATAGAATAAAGAACGGCGCATAAAAACAAAACCTGTCATTCTGAGGCTGCAAGCCGAAGAATGACAGGTTTTGTTTAACTGCAAGCTCAGGCCGCTTGCCCTTTCAGTACAGGTGCAGCAGGGAGAGCGTGACCGCGCCGAAGATCATCCACGCGCGCATGGACTTCTTGCCCGTCCACAGGGAATAGAGCGCGCAGACGCAGGCGAAGAGCAGCACGCAGACGAGCCAGCTGCTCTGCAGGCGCAGCGGCGTGAAGCCGAAGCAGGAGATATAGAGCGCGAGCTTCGAGAGCGCGACGACGGCCAGCAGCACGCTCTCGGCGAGCAGCACGGTGGAGAATATCAGCAGGCGTCTGTTCTTCCGCGGCGGGACAGAGGCGCTTCTCGTGACGAGCCAGAGCAGGGCGAGGTTCAGCGCCATCACCTTGCACAGCTCGAAAAAGCCCTGCCGCGCGTACTGCGCGACGGTGAAGCCCGCGGGCAGCGTCCGCGAGAACGCGCCGAAGAGATAGCCGCCCTGTATCCAGAAAAAGGCGAGATACATCGCCGCGAACACGGCGAGCACGGCCACCCACACGCCGCCGGGTATTCGGCGCAGCGCGGCGAGCGCCGCGCTCGTCCTCTCGCCGCGCTCGCGCAGAGCGGCGGTATCCTCGCGCGCCGTCCCGGCGAGCAGACCGAAGAGATACGCGCCGACAGGCAGGCTCACAAGGAGGTTTATCAGCACATTGAAATTCACGGCGCTGCGCAGCGCGTCCAGCGCGCCGCCGACGAGAGCGCCGAAATTGTCGTCCGCGGAGCTCAGCAGTTGCGCGGCGGCGGCGAGCAGGCCGAAGGCGGCCAGTAGAGCCGCGACGATGAGCAGGATCGCGCCGGGGCTCTTCCTCGCGCCGCTCCCGCGGCCGAGCAGAGCCGCGCCGAGCGTCTTTATGCGCAGGAAGAAATGCCGGAAGGGGAAGACGACGAAGCCGTCCAGCGCGTCGAGCGGCAGCAGATGCCCGCTCTCGCCGGAGACGAGCCGCCCGGAGCGGCTGAGCACCCAGTAGACGGCGAAGACGTGTACAAAGAAGACGGGGAGAGCCTCGCCCCAGACCCGGGAGCGCCCGGCGAGCAGGGAGACGAGAATGACCGCGATGCAGCCGAGCCAGACCCAGCTCTCCTTGGGCGTCTCCGCCGGGCGGCACAGCAGCGCCGCCATCGCGCAGAAGACGAGGGCGAAGAGCGCGAGCAGGATATAGAGGCTCCGCGTTGAGCCGGCGTTGAATAACTCCACATAGAGGTACGCCGCGGGAAACATGCAGAAGGCGAGGATTTTTTCTGTTTTCGTCGCCGCGAACGGCGGCTTGCCCGCCGAAACGGGCGCGGCGATACCGGGCTCGCCGGTGAGGGCGGCCTTGCTGTTTTCATCCATTTTTATTCACTTCCTGTTCTTCATCCCGGAATTCAAGCAGGTCTCCGGGCTGACATTGCAGCTCATGGCAGAGCGCCATGAGGGTGGAAAACCGGATGGCCTTCGCCTTGCCGGTCTTGAGGACGGAGAGGTTCGCCGGCGTTATGCCGACCCTATCCGCGAGCTCCCCCGAGGACATCTTCCTCCGGGCGAGCATCACATCCAGATTTACGATGATCTCCATTTCGCGCACCTATATCGTGAGGTCAAGCTCGGACTTCATGCCGACGGCCTGTTGAAAGACGTTCTTGATGATGCGCACGATGAGAGCCATGAACCCGGCCGCGACGGAGAAGGCCGCGAAGGGGACATAGTGCAGCGCGCTCAGGGCGCATATCACGAACACGGCCGCGCAGCACCAGCTCGCCGCGCGCAGACAGCTCACGTTCTCCGCGGTGAACACGAGCCCTTTTTTAAGACTGCCGAGCAGCTTCCACAGCCGCCATAGCAGTATCCACGCAAAAACGCTGCACAAGTATATCACCGCGAGCAGAAAGACCTCGTCCGGAAAGCCGTCCAGCCCGCGCGAGAGCAGCAGATACCACTGCACCACCCAGTACGCCGCGATATCAAGCGCCGCGAGCAGCAGCGCGAACAGCACCACGCAGACCTGCGAAAGAGCAATGCTTCTGTCGGTGTTCCAGTTCATCGTCATCCCTCCAATGCATTTACGGTGAGAGCATAACACAGCCATAACCGAATGTCAACATAATTTTATCGTTTATCGATAATAATTTACTGAGCGACGGGACATATATGATAGTAAGCAATGACGGCTTTTTTGACAGACAAAGGGAAAGCTACGCTGTTAGAGAGGAGAGCTGAGCGCCTGTGATGTAGCGCAGATCGTACAGACGGACAGAGGGGAGGGCATTTCCGAAGACGAGGACGGGGAGGAGGAGACGCAGTACTCAAGGAGAGGAAAGCCCACCGGGGAAGAAAATAGTTCCTTTGAGGAGGACAAGTATTTCTCCCGGCAGATGGACAGATGGAATGAGCTGAGTGATGGCAA
>JAYFNM010000086.1:0-3982 GCA_034933465.1 Oscillospiraceae bacterium
AGCCCCTTCACCGCGATTATCCGGCCGCTCTTGACATAGTCCCTCGCGGTCTCTAGCGCGTCGCCCGGCAGCTCCCTGCCGTCCGCGTCCAGGAAAAACACCCTCGGCCCGCAGACCGGGCAGCAGTCCGGCTGGGCGTGGTAGCGGCGGTTTTCGATGTCCCTGTACTCCCTGTCGCAGTCCGGGCACATCGGGAAGCCGCTCATGGAGGTCTTCGCCCTGTCGTAGGGCAGGTCTTTTATAATAGTAAAGCGCGGGCCGCAGTTGGTGCAGTTTATGAACGGATAGCGGTATCGCCGGTCGCTCGCATCGCGCAGCTCGCGCAGACAGTCGTCACATATGCAGATATCCGGGGAGATAAGGGTGTCGCGAAATTGCTCGGTCTTGCTGGCAAGTATTTTAAAGTCCTCAAAGCCGCGAAGCGACGCGGAGTAGCTGGTCTCGACGCGCTCTATCACCGCGAGCTTCGGCGCCTTCCGCGGCAGCTCCTCCACAAAGCGCTCAAGCTCCGCCCGCTCGCCCTCGAGCTCCAGCTCCACGCCGGAGGAGGTGTTTTTTATATATCCGCGCAGCGCGCAGTCGCGCACGAGCCTGTGGATGAACGGGCGAAAGCCGACGCCCTGCACAATCCCGTGGATTTTTATCAGCGCTCTCTCCAAATTTCGTTCTTCCCTATTTTAGTTAATTAATTATCAGACAATATTATATACATATGCTCGGCAATATGCAAGAACAATTTTAACTGCTTTCCCGAAATTGCCTCCGTCCTGGCTTTTTTATTATACTTCCCATGGGCAAAATACGCAACAAAAGTAAATTTCTTAACGTTTTTTCACGAGGATTTGTGATAAATTGCCAAAAAACTGCCATAGCCTGTCAAAGAAATCGTCGCCGACTTCCTTGACAGGCTTTATCCGCCACTTTTTTCGTGAAAGCGTGATATCACGAAAAAACTCGCTTCGCTCGGCAAAGGCTTGATAAATCAAGCCTTCGCTGGCGGTTTATTGTACCGCGAGACGGGCCTTGCCCTCTCGCGCTCTCCCGCTGCTCTATCACCATAAGCTTGGAAGCATAGTTCTTTGTCAGTATTAAACTGCCATAGCCTCTCGGCTATGGCAGCATGTTATTATAATATGATATCTGTCCCGCGTCTTACTGCTGGACTTTATCCTTCTTGCCGGTGTAGGCGACAACGGCAAAGATCACGAGCAGCGCGGCGGAGATCGCGTAGCACGCGATGGTGACGGTCTTGCTGTTCTCGGCGGTGGCGAAGAAGCCGATCATCTGGCCGGCGAGCACGAAGGTCATCACCACGGGGACAACGAAGGTGACGCAGAACTTATAGAACTTGTCGAAGAACGAGGAGTGCTCCCCGTCGTGAACCTCGCTGAGGATGTAGCCGGGCTTGAGCTCGCCGCCTATCATCAGCGCCATGAGCACGGCGCCGAGAGGCATCGCGATACCCTCGGACCAGCAGTCCATGAAGTCGAGCCAGCAGTCGTTCCAGCCGGCTATGCCGAGGCTCTGGAAGGGAGCCTTTATCAGGTCGGGGTTGGAGCCCAGGCCGTCGATGGCGACGATCAGCGCCTCGATGGTAATGGCCACGGAGACCCAGAGCACGACCTTTTTGCGGTTGCCGGTCTTGCCCTTGGCGGCGGCCTTGTCCAGGAAGTACGCGGAGATGACCTCCATCAGGGAGATGGCGGAGGAGATGGCGGCGATGAGAACCAGCAGATAGAAGATGATGCCGAACAGGGGGCCTACGCTGCCCATATTGGCGAACACGTCCTGCAAGGTGACGAACAGGAGCTTGGGTCCGCCGAGGGCGATCTCGTTGTTGGCAAGGCCGGTGGCCATGCCGTTGGCGACCGCGGCGGGGATGACGGCGAGGCCGGCCATCAGCGCGATAAGGGTATCGGCGAAGACGATGACGGCGGAGTTCCTGACGAGGTTCTCGCCCTTGCCGAGATAGGAGCCGTAGGTGACCATGGCGCCCATTGCCAGCGACAGGGAGAAGAACATCTGGCCGCCCGCCGTTCCGAGGACTGTGATAAGGTTGGGAGCCTCTTCAATGAAGCCCGCGCTCACGGCGTATCCGGGGACGAACATGAACTTGAGACCCTCCACGGCGCCGTCGAGCGTCAGCGCGCGGATGATGATGATGACCAGCATGACGAAGAGGGCGGGCATGCCGATCTTGTTGAATTTCTCGATGCCGCTGTCAACGCCGCCCTGTACGATAACCATGCAGATTATCATGAACAGGAGCGTAAATACAAAGCAGCCGAACGGATTTGTCAGCATCGCGCCGAAGGTGGCCGTGCCCGTGATGGAGCTGCCGAAAAGGTTACTCAGGCCGAAGCTCAGCTCCGCGAGGTTCAGGGACATGTACTGAATGCAGTAACCGCCGAGGACGGAATAGAAGCTCATTATGAGGAACGGGGCGATAATGCCGAGCCAGCCGACCCACTTGAACTTCTTCGACGCCTTCTGATACGCGCCCACGACGCCCATGCCGGTCTTGCGCCCGAGAGCCAGCTCGCTGACCATGATTATCATGCCGACGAACACCGCCAGGAGTATGTAGACTATCAGGAACGTGAAGCCGCCGCTCTTTCCCATCTTGTACGGGAAGCCCCAGATGTTGCCGAGGCCAACGGCAGATCCTATCGCGGCGAGCAAAAATCCCATATTGCTGCCCCATGAACTGCGCTTGTTTTCCATAAAAACTCTCCTTCTTTTCACAAAATTTTCCCGTTATCAGCAAAAAAAGCAAAGGCTCCGCGTCTGATAAAAACCGCGTGGCCATTTGATCACCGTGTGTGCGCCCCCACACAAACAATGACCCTAAATACTCCCACCCGGTTAAGGGACCGCCTTTGCTCGCATCTGCTGATGTTTGGTAAAATTAATTATAACATTAGCCTTGCATTTTACCAAACTCCACATTATTATGTATGTAATTAGTTTTTGTAATGTATGTAATTTATTATAAGAAAGCGAAATATTTAACAATGGACACCAAAAAGATCAAGGCGCTCCTGGCCTCTGTTGACCGCGGCAGCCTGACCGCCGCGGCGGCGGAGCTCGGCTACACCCAGTCGGGTCTGACGCACATGATGAACTCTCTCGAGGTCGAGCTCGGCCTCAACCTGCTCATACGCAGCAAGAACGGGGTGCATCTCTCGCCTGCCGGACAGGAGCTGCTGCCCGAGATGCGCGGGCTCGTCGCCGCGGCGGACACGCTCGAGCAGAGCGCGGAAAAGCTCTGCCAGAGGAACTTTTCCTCTCTGCGCCTCGGCGCGTACTCGAGCGTCGCGCGCCAGTGGCTGCCGGCCGTGCTGGCGGAGTTCCGCCGCACCAGCCCCGACACGGACGTCGCCATAAACGTGGCGAGCATCACGGAGATCTACGGGGATATAAAGGACGACCGTCTGGACTGCGCCATAGTCAGCTATCAGGAGACGCTGAGCCAGGGCGTGAGCTGGGTGCCGCTGCGGGACGACGAGCTGCTCGCCGTCGTGCCGAGCGCGTATCCGCTCCGCGCCTCCCGCTTCCCCGCCGCCGATTTCGCGGACAAGGAATTTCTCATGCCCTCGGCCTGCTTTGATCTCGACATCAACCCAGTTTTCAATCAGGAGGGCGGCAGGATAGTGCCGCGCATACGCTACACGAACCTTGACGACGCGGCAATAGTCTCCATGGTGGAGCACGGGCTCGGCGTCAGCATCCTGTCGGAGCTTGTCATGCGGGACATGACGAACAACGTGCGCGCGCTCGCGCTCGACCCGCCCGCATACCGGCGCCTCGGCATAATAATGAGCGACAAGAAGCAGAACGACAGGAACATAAAGCGCTTTGTCCGCTGCACCCAGTCGGTCATATCCCACATGTATCGCGACAGGTCATGAGTAAAGTTAATAAATAGCAGAGCCTGCTGCGAGGCGGGACGGTCTTGACCGGCCCGCCGCGCCCCCGGCAC
>JAYFNM010000087.1:0-2211 GCA_034933465.1 Oscillospiraceae bacterium
GCCTTATTTTCGCGTCCGTCTCCGTATCGACGGCGGAGAGGGAGTCGTCGAAGATCATTATCGGCGCGTCCTGTATGAGCGCGCGCGCGATGGCCGCGCGCTGCTTCTGCCCGCCCGAGAGCGTGACGCCGCGCTCGCCCACAAAGGTCTCATAGCCCTTGGCAAAGCCCTCCACCGTCTCGTCGAGGCAGGCCGCGGCCGCGGCCGCGCGTATCTCCTCCTCGCCCGCGCCGCCGGATATGGCGATATTTTCGGCGATGGTGCGCGAGAAGAGGAACGGCTCCTGTAGCACGATGCCTATGTTTTTTCTGAGATAGTCCGTCTTTATATCCGCGATGTCCACGCCGCCTATGCTTATCCTGCCGCTGCCCTCCGGCAGCTCATAGAGCTTGTCGAGCAGGAGCATCAGCGTCGATTTCCCGCTGCCTGTGCCGCCGAGGATGCCGAGCGTCGTCCCGGCCTTCATGGTGAAGTTGATATCGTGCAGTATCTCCGGGCAGCCCTCGTAGGCAAAGCTCACGTGCTCGAAGGCGATATCCCCGGTCATGTCCGGCGTCAGACCCTTTGCGGCGTCCTTCTCCTCCTCGGCCTTCATGATATAGCCTATCCTGTCGATGGAGACGCCGGCCTTGCTCATCTCGGCTATCATCCGGCCGAGCATCCTGACGGGGCCGGTCATCATGGCGTTATACGAGATGAAGGCGATATACTCGCCCGCGCTCATCCGCCCGCCTATGCAAAACGCCGCGCCGAAGACGACCACCAGCATTATCTGCACTCCGGACATCACGTCGCCTGTACTCCAATAGAGGCTCATAGTCCGCGCGAGGCCGACCCACAGTCCGGTGTAATGCGCGTTCTGGCGCTCGAAGCGGTCGCGCTCATAGCGCTCGCGCCCGAAGGCGCGCACGACGCGGACGCCTGTGAGGTTCTCCTGCGCCATGGCGGAGAGCCTGCCCTCGTTCTCGTCGCAGTCGAGGAAGGCCTTGCCTATCTTCCTGTGAAAGCGCAGCGAATATATGATGATGACCGGCACGGGGAGCATCGCGATGAGCGCGAGGCGCGCGTCCATGCTCAGCATGAACGAGAACGACAGCACCAGCAGCACAAGGATGCGGAAGATGGAGGTCATCTGCTCGGACACGAAGTTCTTCATCGTGTCTATATCCGAGGTGCAGCGCTGGATGATATCGCCGGTATGGTTCTTCATATGCCAGGCGAAGGGCAGGCGCTCTATATGCGCAAAAAGGCTGTCGCGCATGGTCTTTACCAGCGTCTCCGAGGCTCTGGTATTGCTGACGCGGAACACGTACAGCGCCGCGACCTTCAGCACCGCCACGGCGAGCACCGCCGCCGCCATTATCCACAGGTGCTCCCCCAGATACTCAAAGCCTCCGAAGCGCTCCACCAGGCGCATGACCGCCTGCGGATACTCCGGCTCCGCCCCGCCGACGGCGTTGTCCACCGCGGCGCGGATTATCTGCGGGCTCAGCATGTCCGCCAGCGCCGACACCGCGGCGGCGAGCATGCTTATCAGGAACAGCGCCCTGCTGCCCCTGAGAAACCGCCATATCAGCTCTCTCTTATACTTTTTCTCTGCCCTGCTCTTTTTCATTGTCCCGTCCCCGCTGTAATTGTGGAACGATTATATCATATACCTCCTGATAAAAAAAGCCCCGCCGCAAAAAGGCGTCCGGTCATACGGACGGTCGCACACCGCCGGGGCAAATGACAGCAAAGCTGTCATCCTGAGCGTAGCGAAGGATCTTTCCCGCGGCAGCACGTTTTTACGCGAGATGGATCCTTCGCTGCGCTCAGGATGACATCCCAAGGCGGCCGCCGCGCGGCGCGGAACGACACGGGGGTCGTTCCCTACGGGCGCCATGTCTCAACATTACATTAGGTTTACATAATCTTTCCGTATGTGCAACCCTGTGTGTGCGCCCGCCGTATACCGCCGGGGTGTGGCGGGAAACGCCGGGGCGAATGATAACCAAAATGTCATCCTGAGCGTAGCGAAGGATCTTTCCCATGGCAGCACGTTTTACACGAGATGGATCCTTCGCTGCGCTCAGGATGACATCCCAAGGCGGCCGCCGCGCGGCGCGGAACGGCACGGGGGTCGTTCCCTACGGTGTGCCGTGTCTCAACATTACATTAGGTTTACATAATCTTTCCGTATGTGCAACCCTGTGTGTGCGCCCGCCGTAT
>JAYFNM010000088.1:0-11085 GCA_034933465.1 Oscillospiraceae bacterium
GCAGTATCGAGGCTTGGCTCAGGTGAGAAACTGGGTGAAGCTTAAATTTGCTGCCATGAATCTCAAAAAGCTGGCAAATTGGAAGTGGAGGGAACGCATTTTCATTTTAGATTTCCCCCTATTTTACCCCCAATACGTCCAGAACCCGGCTTGTGCTTGATGCACAGCCGGGTTCTTCGACAGGCTGAAGCCTGCCGCGTTTTGCGGCAGGCTTTTTCAGCGGTTTTTTAAATTTCCGGCGCTACAGCGCCGCTATGAGGCGGCAGTAGAAATCGGCGGCGCAGGAGAAGGCTCCGCCGGGGATGGGCTCCACAAAGCTCCTGAGCTTGACGGTGCGCTCCCAATCCACGTAAACGTCCCGGTCTCCGGCCTTCGCAAGTATCTCCGCCTTCGTCGCCGGGAAATCGACGCCGGCCATGGCCTTATGCAGATGGTGGAACAGCGCGGGATAGGCGTCTCTGGTCATCTGTCCTCGCCTCCCCTGTCCTGATACGCGCCGTAGCGCATCCGCCCGTCGCCGCGCCCGCCCATATCCGGGCAGCTCGCGCCGCGGTGGTCGAAGGAGTACAGCGGGCTCGAGTGTACGGCCTGCTCGTGCATCCGGTCGATTATCCCGGGGTAGAGGTCGGCCTTTATCAGCCCCGGGCAGCCGTTGGAGGCCTCGGTGATTATATTTCCGTCCGGCCCGAGTATCATGCTGCGGCCGAAGCAGGAGCGGCTCTCGTTGCGCGCGAGACCCGAGCAGTTCGCCGCGACGACGTAGACCTGGTTGAAATACGCGCCGGCTCTGTTGGTTATCTCCCAGGCCTGACTCCAGGGGTCCATATAGTGCGTCGGGCGGACTATGACGTTCGCGCCGCGCCAGGCGGCCTCGCGCCATATCTCGGGGTAATCCCCGTCGGCGCAGATGATGATGCCTATCCGCGAGCCCTTCGGCCCGGCGCAGACGCCGCACTCCGTGCCCGGCACGGAGTTTTCAAAGGGTATCCACGGGTTCATCTTCACATAGCGGTGGACGATCTCGCCCCGGTCGTCGATGAGCAGGGCGGTGTTTTTGAAGCTGCGCCCGGAGCGGAGCATGGGGTTCACCACGCACCAGACCGCGAGCCTGCGGCAGCGCTCGCGCACGAGGCGGAGCGGCTCGCTCTCCTCGGTCATGAGCGCGTCCTCAAAGTTCACCGGCGCGAAGCCCTGAAAGCAGGCCTCCGGGAACACTATCAGATCCACCCCCGGAAAGCCGCTGACCGCCATGTCCATATAGTTCAGCACGGTTTGCGTGTTCTCGCTGAGCTCGCCCGCGGTCTGCGCTCCCACCGGGGCAAACTGCACGCACACGACGCTCAGCGCCTCGGTGGATATCTGCCCGTTGAGGGCAAACAGGTTTCCGATATTCATCTCTCCGCCTCAGACGGTCTCGGCGGCGGTGACGCTGTGGCGGTCGTTGACCTTGCAGGCCTTGAGCAGCCGGTCGAAGAGCGGCACACACACGGCGGCGGCGAGGATGCCGAACAGCGGCGGGATGCCGAAGCCCGCCTTGTCGCAGACGAAGGCGACCGCGACGCCCACGGCGTAGGCGAGGATGGGGCCGACGCGGAAGAGCTTGAATTTGACGCACTCGAGCCGCGGGAGCTCTCTCTTGTAGATAAAGAAGTAGTCGCCGAGCATGACGCCGCCGAGCGGGGGGATGAAGATCCCGAGCAGGACGAGGAAGTTTATCAGCTGCGCGTATATGCCGGTGCAGGCGAGGATTATCGCGATGACAAGGCCGCCGAGCAGGAAGGGGGTCTTGTCCTTTTTGTTGGCCATCTCCGCCCCGGCGACGCCCCAGGCATAGGCTCCGGCGTGCGCGGTGGTCCAGATATTCAGCGTCAGCACGACGAGCGCGAAGAAGATGAGCCCGGTCTGGAGCATGATGACGATGAAGTCCGCCTCGTTGTAGGCGAGCCCGCCTATTATGCCGGCGAAGAGCATAATGGTGTTGCCAATCATGAAGGCGATGAAGCCCGCGATGAAGCCCGCCTTGGCGCTCTTTGCGAAGCGCGACCAGTTGCAGGCCTGCGTGCCCATGGAGGCGAAGGTGCCGACGATGGCGGTCATGGCCGTGGCGACGCTCATCTCGGTGCTGGGGACGGCCGCCTTTATGGCCTCAAAGCCGCCCGCGGACTGCGCGGCGAGTATGGGGATGTATATGACGAGCAGGAGCAGCGCGGGGATGGCCACATAGGCGACCTTCTCCATCGCCTTATAGCCCCATATCGCCGTCAGCCCGAACACGACGGCCCAGAGCAGCGTGAAGCAGATGGCGGAGTCGGGCATATTGAAGGCGACGGCGAACAGCTGCCCCGTGTAGGCGCTGACATAGGCGTACCAGCCTATCTGCGTGCCGCCGAGGAGCAGATCCGCCCACTTGGCTCCGCCGACGCCGAGGGTGTAGCGCGCGAGCATGACGGAGGTCAGGCCCGTTTTCGCGCCGATGGCGCAGTTGAGCGCCACATACACGCCCAGCACAAGGTTGCCGACCAGCACTATCCAGATGAGATCCGAGAAGGTGAACGCGGTGGCTATCTGCGCGCCGGTGGACATGGTGGGCGCGAAGAAGGTGATGCCGAGCAGCACCGCGGCGACGGAGAAGAGCGATTTGCGGACCGACTGGGGCACATGGTCGATGGGGAAATCCTGGTCTATCTTTTTCTCGGCCTTGCCCCGGGTCTGTGGTTTTTCGGACATGTCTGATCCTCCTGTTTTTTTATAAGTATTCTCTGCTTCCCTGTATATGAATCAGAACAGCGCCCTGCGAACGGACGGCGTTGCTTCTGCTATCCTTCGACCCTCCCTGTAGGAGGCGAGCACCGGGGAATTGTAATTGAGCGCGTCGTAATAATTCTTCGCGTCGAGCACTATGAAGCTCGCCGGGCGACCCGCCCCGAGACCGTAGCGCTCGCCGAGATGCAGCGTGCGCGCGGCGTTGGTCGTTATGAAGCGGTAGGCCTCCATGATGTCGCCGTAGCCCATCATCTGGCAGACGTGCAGCCCCATGAACACCACGTCCCTCAGGTTCCCGTTGCCCAGGGGGTACCAGGGGTCGAAAATATCGTCGTGGCCGAAGGAGACGTTTATGCCCGCCGCGGTCAGCTCCTTCACCCTTGTCACGCCCCGGCGCTTGGGATAGCTGTCCGCGCGCCCCTGCAAATGCGTGTTCACCAGCGGGTTGGCGACGAAGTTTATCCGGCTCATCTTCAACAGGCGCATCAGGCGCAGGACGTAGGCGTTGTTGTAGGAGTGCATGGCGGTGGTGTGGCTCGCGGTCACGCGGTCGAACATCTGCATTTCCAGCGCCCGCGCCGCGAGCGTCTCCAGCCCCCGCGAGGCCTCGTCGTCTATCTCGTCGCAGTGGACGTCCACCAGCCTGTCGTACTTCGCGGCAAGCTCCATCGCGAAGTTCAGCGACTCCACGCTGTATTCGCGGGTGAACTCAAAGTGCGGTATCGCGCCCACACAGTCCGCGCCGAGCTTCACGGCCTCCGTCATGAGCCGCTTGCCGTCGGGATAGCTGAGTATGCCCTCCTGCGGGAAGGCGACAAGCTGTATCTCCATCACATCTCTCAGCTCCTCTCGGAGCTCGAGAAGCGTCTCCATCGCGGTGAGCTTCGGGTCGGTCACATCGACGTGGCTGCGTATGAACTGCACGCCGTTTGCCGCGTACATCCGCACGACCCGCTCCACCCGCTCGCGTATGTCCGCGCGGCTGAGCCTGTCCTTGCGCCTGCTCCAGCACTCTATGCCCTCGAACAGCGTCCCCGACATGTTCCATGCCGGCTCGCCCGCGGTCAGGCAGGTGTCCAGATGCACATGGGACTCGATGAACGGCGGCAGCACCAGCTTTCCGCCGAGGTCTACCGTCTCCTCCCCCGGCAGCGGCGTGAGCTTCTCTCCGAAGCGCTCGAACTTCCCGTCCGCCACGCGGAAATCCACCGGCTTCTCGGCATTTTCCGGCAGCGCATTTGTAAACAGCATTTTTCTCTCCTTTTCCGCCGCCGCTGGGGCGGCAAGCCGTCTCCCGCTCCGCGCGGGGCAAAACAAAAAGCGCGGCTCTCCGCACAAGGAGAGCCGCGCGCGAACGCACGTCAGGATACGCCGGTATCCGCAGTCCTTGGAGGCCTCTCTGGACCTCTCTTAAAGCACTTTGTGCTATTATAGCCGCAAATGCGCGCCCTGTCAACGCCGCTTTTCATTTTCGCCGTTTCGCCGGATTTCGGGGTGAAAACGCTTTTAAGTTTCGGTGATCTGTGTTAAACTTGCAGTCGTGGCGCGGGCGCAGGGAGCCTTGTGAAGCTAACAGCGTGCCTGCCCGGCCTCAGCGGAACGGGCAGCCCCCGCCGCGTATCAGCCGGGTCGGAGATGGCGGACAATCGCTCTTGCGCCGGACGGCCCGGCAATATATAATAGGCGTACAAGCCAAAAATTTGGAGGATAAAGCTATGGCAGACAATCGGCGCCCCGAGACTATGGAGCGCATAACGACACCCCGGCTCGCGCAGGCCTTTGTCGATGAACAGCTCGCCGCGCTCCGCGCTCAGATCGGCGATAAGAAGGTGCTTCTGGCGCTCTCCGGCGGGGTGGATTCTTCCGTCGTCGCGGCGCTGCTCATAAAAGCCGTGGGCAGACAGCTCACCTGCGTCCACGTAAACCACGGCCTGCTCCGCAAGGGCGAGCCCGAGCAGGTGGTGGAGGTCTTCCGCCATCAGATGAACGCGAATCTCGTCTATGTCGATGCGGTCGACCGCTTTCTCGACAAGCTCGCCGGCGTCGCCGACCCGGAGCAAAAGCGCAAGATCATCGGCGCGGAGTTCATCCGCGTTTTCGAGGAGGAGGCGCGCAAGCTCGACGGCATCGAGTTTCTGGCGCAGGGCACCATCTACCCCGACATTCTCGAGAGCGGCCCCGTCAAGGCGCACCATAACGTCGGCGGCCTGCCCGAGGATCTGAAATTCGAGCTGGTGGAGCCGCTGAAGTTCCTGTTCAAGGATGAGGTGCGCGTCGTCGGCAAGGCGCTCGGTCTGCCGGACGGCATGGTCTACCGTCAGCCCTTCCCCGGCCCCGGTCTCGGCGTGCGCTGCCTCGGCGCCATCACGCGCGACCGTCTCGAGGCTCTGCGCGAGTCCGACGCGATACTCCGCGAGGAGTTCGCGAAAAACGGCCTCGAGGGCAAGGTCTGGCAGTATTTCACCGTCGTGCCGGATTTCAAGTCCACCGGCGTGAAAAACGGCGCCCGCTCCTTCGACTGGCCCGTGATCATCCGCGCCGTAAACACCCGCGACGCCATGACCGCCACCGTTGAGGACGTCCCCTTCCCCCTCCTCCAGCACCTGACCGCCCGCATCACCGAAGAAGTCCCCGGCGTAAACCGCGTCCTCTACGACCTGACCCCCAAACCCACCGGCACCATCGAGTGGGAATAAGTAAAACCATCCCGGAAACTCGCTATTTAAGCGGCTTTCCGGGATTTCTTTTTGCCTTTTGATAACAGTTTGATAACAGGAGCATTTGGGCACTTATTCTGTGCCGCAGGTGGTTTGCAGGTGTTTTACCTGTTGCCATTCTGTTGCCACTGCTCTATCCATTGAAAACGGTCTTGCTGATTCGCTGTCAGCAAGACCGTTTTTTCTGTTCCGAAAAGGGTGTTTATTTCTCGTCTTTTAGGGCTTCTATGATGGAATCGCTAAGCTCTTGTGATGGAACCTTAGCCCATATCTGTGAGGTGTCAAATTTGGGGTAGTTGTACCGCCATTGGTCGTATTCCTCTTTGGAGATTTCCCCAGCGCTGAGTTTCGCGGTCTGCTGCTGCCAAGCGTTGAGCATATCCCGCATCCTAATATAGTTCATACCTCTGGACTTATCTAGCCGCAAGCAGACTTCGCCGTCAATTTCTCCGACGGTCAGACCGCGCAAGTCTTCAAGCGCAAACAAGGTGTGCATCAGGCCAATATCGCTGTCAATATCAGGGACAGCCAAAGCCTCTGGACGTACATCCAAGACTTTCGCAAGGTCAGCAGTCATATTTTCCTTCGGCGAGCGAGCGCCGGATTCGTATTGCGCCATGCGAACATCAGCCGTCTTTTCAGAGAAGCCGATGGCCATTCCAAGATATTTCTGCGTCATGCCGCGCAGATTGCGGATAAACCTGATTCTTTCACCAATAGCCATAACCATATCCCCTGTTCGTAGAAAATTGCCCCTGGCACGAGTATAGCATACAAGTTTAAGAATAGCAAGAACAACTTAAATAAAAAAGTTTCAGTTTTATATGAAAACCACTTGACTTAACGGAATAAGTTAAGTATAATGAAGACGACTTAAATAAATATAGTTAAGCCAACCGTCGCATGTCACGGTAATGGCATGTATCGCCCGGGCAAATCGGGAGGCGATTCAGAAAGTACCCCGACACGAAACCTGTGGCGTGGGCTGCCGCAGGACGCAGGGGGCAGAACCTACGGTATGTCTGAGAAAATAAAAAACAGGGGGATAATCAATGGCCGAAAAAATGTTCATGCGGGTAAATGAGGTTGCAGAAGCGTTGGATGTGTCGGAGCCTTACGCCTACAAGCTCATTCGCAAGCTCAACGAAGAACTCAAGCAAAAGGGCTGCATCGTCATTGCCGGACGCATTGACCGCAGGTTCTTTTATGAGAAATTCTACAATTCGATCAAAGAGAGGAGAGATTGACTATGCCAATATTCAAAAACGAGGACACAAAAACATGGTATGTCATGGCGCGATATACCGACTGGAAGGGGGAACGCAAGCAGAAGTGCAAACGAGGCTTTGCCACTCGGAAAGAAGCACTTGAATGGGAGCGCGAGTTTTTACAGCAAAAACAGGCCGATGTAGAGATGCCCTTTGATAGCTTTGTGGAGCTTTACACGAAGGACATCAAGCCTCGCCTGAAAGAGAACACTTGGCTCACCAAAGAGAGCATCATTCAGAAGAAAATCCTGCCTTATTTCGGCAAACGCAAGCTATGCGAGATTACGGCGAAGGATGTTATTGATTGGCAAAATGAGATTCGCTCTACAAAGGATGCCAAAGGCAATCTCCATTCAGCAACCTACCTCAAGACCATTCATAACCAGCTCAGCGCCATTTTCAATCACGCAGTCCGCTACTATGACCTGCGGCTAAATCCAGCGGCAAAGGCTGGCAATATGGGGATGGAGGAACGCAAGGAGATGCTGTTCTGGACAAAGGCTGAATATCAGCAATTCTCCGATGCCATGATGGACAAACCCATGTCGTATTATGCATTCCAGGTGCTTTACTGGTGTGGCATTCGGGTAGGCGAGCTATTAGCCCTCGAGCCCTCCGACTTCGATTTTGAAAGAGGTATACTCTCCATCTCAAAATCTTATCAGCGGCTCAAAGGAAAGGACATCATCACCACACCCAAGACCAAGAAAAGCAACCGCAAAATCCTGATGCCGGATTTTCTCTCTCAGGAGATGCAGGACTACATCAAAATGTTCTATGGCGCAAAATCCAATGACCGCATTTTCCCCATCAGCAAGCATTATCTGCACCATGAGATGGATAGGGGCAGCAAGGCGACCGGGGTAAAGCGCATCAGAATCCACGATATTCGTCACAGCCACGTTAGCTTGCTGATTGATATGGGATTCTCAGCTCTGGCGATTGCTGACCGTGTGGGGCATGAGAGCATTGATATTACTTACCGCTACGCTCATCTTTTTCCCTCGAAGCAAAAGGAAATGGCAACTCAGCTTGATTTTCAAGCTACAACGAAGGAGTGAATAATATGTCATTAAAAGTATACGATGGACAAGGCCGCTGGCGCAATAAGACTGTGGCATTCCGCATTTCGCCCGAAGAGGATGGGCAGCTTGAAACCGCCGTGCGGCTCTCAGGTCTCACCAAACAGGATTATATCATCCGGCGGCTACAAGACCGCTCCGTGGTAGTGCAGGGCAATCCGAGGGTGCATAAGGCTCTCCGCAATGAACTGGCCACTGTGCTGGCAGAGTTGCAACGCATTGGCTCTGGCGGTTCGGTGGATGAGGATTTACTTGACACAATCCACATGGTTGCCGCCATTATGGATGGGATGAAGGAGGAGCCGGATGCCATTTGAAGAAAAAACGACTGTCCAAAACCCATCTGTTGGCGCAGATGGAGGACAGCCGATTTCGCAAAATACTAACCAAAGTATAGCAGATGATTCTGCCGAAATCAATGAAAATTTCGGTTTTGAGGAAATCGCTCGGCAGATGCGGCAATATAACTCGCCGGGATATATGCGAACCTTTTCTATGAACGAGCTTTACGAAAACGTGTATGACAGCAGACCCCCCATCGTGGACGGTCTGCTGTATGCAGGCACTTATCTGTTCGTGGGCGCACCCAAAGTCGGCAAATCCTTTTTCATGGCGCAGCTTGCCTATCATGTCAGCATGGGGCACACGCTCTGGAATTACCCTGTGAAAAAGGGCACGGTGCTTTACCTTGCGTTGGAGGATACGCAAAAGCGATTACAAGAGCGTTTGTTCCGTATGTATGGCACAGAAAGCGCCGACAATCTTCACTTCACCATTTGGGCAAAGCAGCTCGGCAGCGGATTGGATGAGCAGCTTCAAAGATTTGTGAACGAGCATCCTGACACCAAGCTCATTATCATTGACACTTTACAAAAAATCCGCGAGGCTGGCGGTGATAAATTCAGCTATGCCAATGATTATGAAATCGTCGGCAAGCTGAAACAGTTTGCAGATAAAAACCACATCTGCCTGCTGCTGGTGCATCATACGCGCAAGCAACAGGCAGAGGATAAGTTCGATATGATTTCCGGCACAAATGGCTTGCTCGGCGCTGCTGATGGAGCGTTCCTTCTCCAGAAGGAAAAGCGCACCAGTGATGCCGCTACGCTGGATATATCCGGGCGCGACCAGCAAGACCAGCGGTTGCATCTCCGGCGAGATGCTGACCGTTTGATATGGCAGTTTGAGAAAGCGGAAACCGAGCTTTGGAAAGCGCCGCCCGACCCGCTGCTGGAGGCTGTGGCGGCTCTGGTGACAGACGAGCAGTCGGCATGGCGTGGAACACCCACGGAGTTAGTAGAGCGGCTTGATATGGATATTCAGCCCAATACGCTTTCCAAACAACTCAATGTCAATGCAGGGCGGCTTCTCCATGAGCACAGCATCCGCTATGAGAACAATCGTAATCACGCCGGGCGGTGTATCACGCTCACATTGGTTTCAGAAGCGTGACGATGGTGACGGTCGTGACGGTCTTTTCGATAGCGGTGATGGTGTCAAAAACATCGTCACCATCGTCACGACCGACACGGGGAGCGGAGGAAAAGTCAATGGGGCATACTTGCGGGTGGAGATTTGCGCCAGCAAATACAACCCGGACCCATTGGCTTTTGCTCACGGAGAACACTCGACAGCGGAGGGATGGCAGCGCCATTCCTCCTGCCTAACGGCGAGTGAATAAAGTTTAGGTTAGCCGTGCGGTCACCCTTTTCAAAGGGTGATGAGCACTGGGGAGCCATCCGCAGATGGCGGGGCAAAGCCCCTGTCAGCGCAAGCTGACCCACCCCCTCGGAGAGCGCGAAGAGCATCTTTTGATGGCCGCAGGCTGTCAAAAGTGCTTTTGCGTTACTTTTGACAAAAGTAACAAAACCCCGGCTCGCGCCGGATGGATTGGATGGGATAGGAAAGGATGGGAATGCCTTTGAAACGTACAATCAGTGTCATGCTGGGCAAAGGTTCCGTTAATCATAATAGCCGCAAATTCAAGGCTGAGAATATAGATACTGAGCGCACTTCGCAGAACATTACTTACTGCAACAAGCCGATAAAACAAGTATACCACAATCTTTTTGATGATGCGCTGGAAAGATACAATGCAAAGCAGAATCGTGCTGACCGCCGGATTGATAATTATTATGAAAAGATCCGCACTGGCAGGCAGGAGAAACCTTTCCACGAAGTCATTTTGCAAATTGGTAATAAGGATAATATGTCGGCAATTTCGGAGGATGGTCAACTCGCTGCAACGGTGTTGGATGAGTACATGCAGGATTTTCAGCAGCGTAATCCCAATATGCGGGTGTTCTCGGCGCACCTGCACATGGATGAGGCTACGCCGCATCTGCATATTGACTTTGTACCGTTTGCAACAGGAAGCAAGCGCGGGCTGGACACTCGTGTTTCTCTCAAACAGGCGCTTGCTGAACAGGGATTTGCTGGCGGCGCTCGTGGCGATACTGAGTGGAGCCAGTGGGTACGTTCGGAGAAGGAGCAGCTTTCGCAGGTGATGGAGCGCCACGATATTCAGTGGGAGCAGCTTGGCACCCATGATGAGCATTTAAGCGTTGTGAATTACAAAAAGGAGCAGCGTACGAAAGAGGTTAAGGCTTTGGAAAAATCCATTGCCAAAATTCAGAATCAGCAATTAGATGTAAAGGCGGTTGAGCAGATTGATGCAAAAAATGTTCCTCTGTCCTCAAAGGTGATGCTGGAGAAGGAGGCCTATAAAACCCTTGTTACAGCTGCACAAAAATATGTGGTTCAGGTCAAGCGTGAAAGCAAACTGGAAAAAGCATTGGCAGCGGCTGAAAAAGCCATCGCCGGATTGAAGGAAAGAGTATTGGAACTTACGAGAACAATAACCTCGCTTACAAAACAGCTAGACCAATATCGCTCCATTCGTGGGCGGCTTGATAGGGGAAAATTGCAGTCTGAGAATACGGAGCTGCGCAAACAGAATAATATATTCAAATTAATCATAGAGCAGCATGGGCTTGGGCATCTGCTGGGCGGGAAGAAATCGCAACGACAGGAACGAGACGCACTCTGAAATACTGAGCAGGGTTTGCGGGAACGCAGACCCTGCCTATTCTTTACCCATCTGCTGTCGGTGGAAAAAATTTGCCGAAATGTATGTGCTAAAATGATGTGACCCAAAAAGAGGAAGAGAAGTCAGTTCCAAAGTGGTATAGTGAATTCACCACAAACCACAAACCACAAAGGAATGACTTCTCATGAATAAGATAGCACAAGAGG
>JAYFNM010000089.1:0-17256 GCA_034933465.1 Oscillospiraceae bacterium
CAGGGGCGATGAGCCGAAGAACGACAGGTTTTTTGCGGCGCTTTTTTCAAATCACCGCTCAGTTTTTCAGGCTGTGCAGGGGGGCGGGGATGCGGCCGCCGCGGGCTATGAACTCCGCGCTGGAGCCCTTGTGCAGCGGCATCACGGGAGCGGTGCCGAGCAGGCCGCCGAAGTCCAGCCTGTCGCCCACGTCCCTGCCCTTGGCGGGGATGAGGCGGACGGCGGTGGTCTTGTTGTTTACCATGCCTATCGCCGCTTCGTCAGCGATGATCGCGGAGATCGTGTCGGCGCTCGTGTCGCCGGGGACGGCTATCATGTCGAGGCCGACCGAGCAGACGCAGGTCATGGCCTCCAGCTTGTCTATCGTGAGCGCGCCCGCCTCCGCGGCGGAGATCATCCCCGCGTCCTCAGACACCGGGATGAACGCGCCGGAGAGCCCGCCCACATGGCTCGAGGCCATGACGCCGCCTTTTTTCACGGCGTCGTTCAAAAGGGCGAGCGCGGCGGTGGTGCCGTGCGTGCCGCATTTCTCAAGCCCCATTATCTCCAGTATCTCCGCCACGCTGTCGCCGACGGCGGGCGTGGGCGCGAGGGAGAGATCGACGACGCCGAAGGGCACGTCCAGCCGCTTAGACGCCTCCTGCGCGACGAGCTGCCCCATGCGCGTTATCTTGAAGGCGGTCTTCTTGACGGCCTCCGCCACGACGTCGAAGGGCTGACCCTTGCAGCCGCGCAGCGCGTGCGCGACGACGCCCGGACCCGAGACGCCGACGTTTATGCAGCACTCCGGCTCGCCCACGCCGTGGAAGGCGCCGGCCATGAAGGGGTTGTCCTCCACGGCGTTGGAAAAGACGACGAGCTTCGCACAGCCGACCGGGTCGATATCCGCCGTCGCGCGGATTATCCTGCCCATAAGCGCCACGGCGTCCATGTTTATCCCCGCCCTCGTGGAGGCGACGTTCACGCTCGCGCAGACGAGATCCGTCTCGGTCAGCGCGCGGGGGATGGAGCGGATAAGGCGCAGGTCGCTCTCGGTGAAGCCCTTGTGGGCGAGCGCGGAGAAGCCGCCGATGAAGTTGACGCCGACGGTCTTCGCCGCCCGGTCGAGCGCGAGGGCGAGCGGGGCGTAATCCTCCGCGTCGCAGCTCGCGGCGACAAGGGATATGGGGCTGACGGAGACGCGCTTGTTGACGATGGGTATGCCAAACTCCTGCTCGATGGCGCAGCCGGTCTCGACAAGCCTCTCGGCCTTGCGGCAGATCTTCTCGTATATCCGGGCGGCGCAGCCCTCGAGGCTCCTGTCGGCGCAGTCGAGCAGGTTTATGCCCATGGTGACGGTGCGCACGTCCAGATGCTGCTGGCCTATCATCTCAATGGTTTGCAGTATCTCACTGCTGTTTATCAGATAGCTCATCTCTCCGCCTCAGATCCGGTGCATGGCTTCAAAGATGTCCTGCCGCTGTATGTGTATGTCGAGGCCGCGCTCCGCGCCCTTTTCCTTGAGCGCGCCGACGAGCCGGTCGAAGGGCAGGGGGCAGTCCGCGAGATCGACCAGCATTATCATGGCAAAGTACTCCTGCATCAGGGTCTGGCTGATGTCGAGGATGTTGATATTTTCTTCGGCGAGCAGCGAGGTGACATACGCGGTGATGCCCTTGGCGTCCATTGCGAACACGCTGACTATGGCTTTCATAGGCTTCTCCTTTTAGGCTTTTAATACGGTAATTATACGCGAAACCGGGGAAATTTCAACTGTTTACCGCGCCGCGCGGCGATTTTTGGCTACAGCTACAAAAAGGGAGCAAAATTTGCCTCCGTCTCTTGCGAAACGCGGCGGGTTTATATATAATCAGAGTGCTTGAAAGAACAGCCAGAAAGGACAGACACCATGGAAAAATTATACGGAAACGATCTGCGGCTTGAGGCCGCCAAGGGCCGCCTGCTCGCGCTCGACGCGATCTATACGGCCAAGTCCGGGCATCCGGGCGGCTCGCTGTCATGTATGGACATGCTCACCGCGCTGTATTTCAATGAGATGAATGTCGATCCGAAGGCTCCCTCCTGGGACGACAGGGACCGCTTTGTGCTCTCGAAGGGGCACTGCGCCCCGGCGCTGTACTCGATACTCGCCCTGCGCGGCTATTTCCCGACGGAGGATATGAAGCTGCTGCGCTCCATCAGGGGGCATCTGTCCGGACACCCGGATATGCGCCATGTGCCGGGCGTGGATATGTCCACCGGCTCCCTCGGGCAGGGGCTCAGCGCCGCCGTCGGCATGGCGATGACCGCAAAGCACCTCGGCAAGGCCTTCCGTACCTACGCCATCTGCGGCGACGGGGAGCTTGGCGAGGGTCAGATATGGGAGGCGGCCATGGCGGCCGCCAAATGGAAGCTCGACAACCTCTGCGCCTTCGTGGACGTCAACGGTTTGCAGATAGACGGCAGGACGGCCGACGTCATGCCGACGGAGCCGCTGGACAAAAAGTTCGAGGCGTTCAACTGGCACGTCGTCAGCATCGACGGGCACAGCATGGAGGCGATACTCGCCGCGCTGAAGGAGGCGCGCGAGACAAAGGGCAGACCCACGGTCATCATCGCGAAGACCGTCAAGGGCAAGGGCGTGTCGTTCATGGAGGGTCAGGCCGGCTGGCACGGCAAGGCGCCGAACGACGAGCAGTTTGCCGAGGCGAAGGCCGAGCTTGGAAAAGCAATAAAAGAACTGGAGGTCAAGTGAGATGGCAGGAAAGATAGCAACGCGCAACGCCTACGGCGAGGCTCTTGTGGAGCTGGCGGAGAAGTACCCGCGGCTCGTCGTGCTCGACGCCGACCTCTCCGGCGCGACAATGTCCAAGTTCTTTGCCGCCGCCCATCCGGACAGATTTTTCGACTGCGGCATAGCCGAGTGCGACATGACCGGCATCGCCGCCGGTATGGCCGCGAGCGGTCTCAAGCCCTTTACCAACACCTTCGCCATCTTTGCCGCCGGCCGCGCCTATGAGCAGGTCAGAAACTCGGTGGCCTATCCGCGGCTCAACGTGGTCGTCGTCGGCTCGCACGGCGGCGTCTCCGTCGGCGAGGACGGCGCGACACACCAGTGCGTCGAGGATTTTGCGCTCATGCGCGACATCCCGGGCATGCTGGTCTGCTGCCCCTGCGACGGGCATGAGATGCGTCTGGCGGTAGAGGCGCTGTTAAATTACGACGGCCCCGCGTATCTCCGCCTCGAGCGCCCCGCGAGCGACGTCTTTACCGACGAGATACCGGGCTACAGCTTTGAACTCGGCCGGGGCGCGACGCTCAGAGACGGGCGCGACCTCTCCATCATCGCAAACGGCCTCATGGTCGGTATGGCGCTCAAGGCGGCCGACATTCTCGCCGCCGAGGGCGTGGACGCGCGCGTCATCGACATGCACACCGTAAAGCCGCTCGACGAGGCGCTGGTGCTGAAGGCGGCAAAGGAGACAGGCTGCATCGTCACCACGGAGGAGCACTCCGTCGTCGGCGGTCTCGGCGGCGCCGTGTGTGAATTCCTGAGCGGGAAATACCCCGTGCCGGTGCTGCGCCACGGCGTGGACGACGAGTTCGGCCGCAGCGGCACGGCGAACGCCGTGCTGGAGTATTTCGGCCTCACCCCCGAGGGGATAGCCGCGAAGGCCAGAGCGGCGCTGAGCCTCAAAAAGTAAAAAAACGGCGCGGATAACCGCGCCGTTTTGATATTTCCCCGGCTGTACAACGCGGGGCTTTTATGGTAGATTGTATTCAACAGAGTTCATATATTATTTGATAAGGAGGCGGAGTATGGAACTTAAAATGGACACCGGCAAGACCTACGCCATTGCGCTCGAGGGCGGCGGGGCGAAGGGCGGCTATGAGATAGGCGCGTGGCGGGCGCTCGACGAGGCGGGTATCAAATATAACGCCGTCTCGGGCACCTCCGTGGGCGCTTTGAACGGGGCGCTGATGGTGATGGGCGATCTTGAGGGCGCGGAGCGGGCGTGGAAGGACATGCGCCTGTCGAAGGTCATCGACGTGGCTCCCGACGAGGAGCAGAGCCTGCGCAAGGCGCTCTCCGGCGATATTGAGCTCTCCGATGTGGGCGGGCTGATATCGCAGGCCTTCGACGTCATCCGCAACCGCGGGCTGGACGTGGCTCCGCTGCGCAGATGGGTGCGCGAGGTGATAGACGAGAAGCGCGTCAAGGCGTCGGACATAGAGCTCTTTGTGACGACCGTGTCGCTGACGGATCGCAAGGCGCTGGAGATAAAGGTCAACGACCTGCCGGAGGACGAGATCTGCGATATGCTGCTCGCGAGCGCCTATCACCCGACCTTCCGGCTCGAAAAGCTCGGCGGGAAGCTCTATACCGACGGCGGCTTTGTGGACACGCTGCCGCTGCACGCGCTGGTCGCGAACGGCTACAGGGATATTATCGCCATCCGCATCCCCGGCCACGGCATAGAGCGCCGCTTCAAGATGCCCGACGACGCGAGCATAACGGTCATAGACACCGATTCCGACCTCGGCGGCGTGCTGTATTTCGACGCCGAGCAGTCCGCGCGGGATATCAGCATCGGCTATTACGACGCCAAGCGCGTGCTGTACGGGCTGTACGGCAGGCAGTACTATGTGGACAGGACGCTCGGCGACCGCGAAGCGCTCGGCCTCCTCATAGACAGACTGTACGACGCGCAGGAGCACCAGAGCCTCAGAGAGCTTTTGGAGCGGGAGCTGCCCCGCATGGCGCGGCGGCTCGACGCGGAGAACGGGGACTACTACGAGCTGCTCATAGCGCTGCTCGAGAGCGAGGCGGAGCGGCTGAAGATAGACCGTATGCGCGTTATAACCGACGCGCAGCTCATAAGCGAGATAGACGCCGCCGGGAAAAAATAGCCCGGGACAATATGAAAGCAGGACGAGCCTGCCGCAAAAATCGGTCGTGTCAGGATTCGACCCTGAAGATAGTGCGCTTGTTTCATATAACACGCCATGATCTGTAGGGGAGGGTCAAGACCGTCCCGTTTTTATATCGTTTTTCCCGCCGCACACGGCGCCCCCTGTCATCCTGAGCGCAGCGAAGGAGCTTTCCCTGATACCGCGTTTTACGCGAGAAAGCTCCTTCGCTCCGCTCAGGATGACAGTTTTATTATGCTCCGCCGCGCTACGGCTTCACGGCGCGGGCGGCGATAAAGGTCGGGATATTCATCTCGTGCAGGCGACCCTCGCCGTTGGTGTCCTCATACAGCGCGGTGAGCACGAAGCCCGCCTCGAGCTGCCCGCCTATCTGCTCGTCGAGCGTGTGCGAAAACTGGACGCCGTCGTCCGTCTCCCGGAGCTGGCGCATGTATTCGGGGTTGTCGAGCGGGTCGAAGGGCAGGGAGTTTATCAGCGTGCGCTCGTCCGCGTCAAAGACGAAGTTCAGGCCGTTGTCGAGGCCGGAGAGCAGCGCGCCGCCGCGCCTGAGCACCCGGAAGCACTCCCTCCATATGGGGCGCACCCGGCGCACATACACGTTCGACACCGGGTGGAAGACGAGGTCGAACTCGCCGTCCTCAAAGGGGAGCGGCAGCGTCATGTCCGCGCGGATCACCCGTATGCCGTAGCCCTCGCGCGCGGCGACGGCGCGCTCGCTCTCGAGCTGCTTTTCCGAGTAGTCCAGCACGGTGCACTCCGCGCCGAGCGCCGCGAATATGGGCATCTGCTGCCCGCCGCCGCTCGCGAGACCCAGCACCTTTTTCCCGGCCAGCTCTCCGAACCAGCTGTGCGGCACGGGCTTTGTGGGAGAAAGCAGTACCTCCCAGTCTCCGCGTTTTGCCGCGGCAAACTGCGCGCTGCCGATGGGGCGACCCCACTGCCAGCCCTCGTCTATCCAGCGGTCTATGGTCTGCGCGTTTATGTCCTGATAATTCATGTTTTCTTCTCCTTTTCCGGCAGCTCGCTCACAAGAGCCGCCCCCAATATCAGCGCCGCGCCGGCAATGCCCGTCCAGCCGAGCGGCTCCCTGAGCACCAGCGCCGACAGGAGCACCGCCACAACGGGGTCGATATAGCTGAGTATGGCGAGCGTCTGCGACGGCAGAGTCTCCATCGAGCCGAAATACAGCAGATAGGCGAGCCCCGTGTGCACGACGCCCACGACGAGCAGCATTGCCAGCGCCGAGCCGCTCAGGCTCGCGCCGGAAAAGCCGCCGCTGAGCAGATTGTACGGCAGCAGCACCAGCGCGGATATCGCCAGCTGCGTTATCGTCCTGTCGTAGGCAGAGATGCCGGAGAGCTTTTTGTTCAAGATGACAATGCAGGCGTAGAACAGCGCCGCGCCCAGCGCCAGCAGCACGCCTCTCAGCTCGAGCACCGCCGGCAGGCCGTTTTCCGCGACGCCGGAGACAAACACCATGCCCGCGAGCGCGGCGAGGACGCACAGCGCCCTGCGCGCGGTCATCCGCTCCCGGAAGACGAGGGGGGAGACGGCCACGAGGATTATCGGCGCGAAGTAGTAGCACAGCGTCGCCGTGGCCAAGGTGGTGTAGCGGTAGGCCTCAAAGAGCAGTATCCAGTTGCCGCCGAGCAGCGCCCCGGACAGGCACAGCAGCGGGAGGCTGCGCCTTATATCGCGCCAAGACAGCTTTTCGCGTTTTATGGCGAGCACCAGCAGCAGAAAGGGCGCGCCGATGAGCCCGCGAATCATGGCGGTCATGGACGAGGGGAGCGGTATAGAGCGCGCGAAGAGCCCGAGCGTGCCGTATATGAACATCGATGTCATCACCCTGAGCTTCGCCGCCGCCGTCTTATCCATGCCTGTTCCCCCGTCTCCGCGCCCGCTCCTGCGGACATTTTTCGCTATTTTAGCACATTGCGCGGCTAAAGAAAAGAGGAAAGATGAAAAGCCTGTTTATTGTGGTTTCGCTTCCGCTGTGGTACAATAGCAAAAACCGATAATAAGGATGGGCAGGCCTATGAAAACGCAGAGGGAATATCCGCGGTTCGTCATAACGCGCAAGGGCGAGCGCTGGGTGGAGCAGGGACACCCCTGGATATATGAGGGTGAAATCGTCTCCCGGAGCGGGGAGATAGAAAACGGCGCGCTGGCGGACGCCGTGGGCGAGAGCGGCAAGTATCTCGGCACGGGCTTTGTGAGCCTGAGCAGCAGGATACGCATCCGCCTCGTCTCCCGCAACGCCAACGACCGCTTCGACGAGAGCTTTTGGAGAAGGCGCGTCAAATACGCCTGGGACTACCGCAAGACCGTCATGGCGGGGGACACCGGCTGCTGCCGCGTCATCTTCGGCGAGGCGGACGGCTTCCCGGGGCTTACCGTGGACAGATTTTCAGACATCCTCGTGACGCAGACGCTGTCCGTCGGCATCGAGCGGATAAAGGGGCTGCTCTTCCCGCTCATCCTCGACGTGCTGCGCGCCGACGGGCAGGATCTTCGCGCGATATACGAGAGGAACGACGTCCCCATCCGCGCGCTCGAGGGCATGGAGCAGAACAGGGGCTGGTTCGACATAGAGGGTCTGCCCCGGCCGGAGAGTGCGGTGACGGAGATCTGCGAAAACGGCGTTTATTACGCTGTGGATGTGGAAAACGGGCAGAAGACCGGCTTTTTCCTCGACCAGAAGTATAACCGCCTCGCCGTGGCGCGGCTCGCGAAGGGCAAAAGAGTGCTCGACTGCTTCACGCATACCGGCTCCTTCGCGCTCAACGCCGCGCTCGGCGGCGCGGAGCGCGTGACGGGGGTGGACGTGTCCGCCGCGGCGATAGAGCTCGCGAAGGCGAACGCCGCGCGAAACGGGCTTTCGGACAGGGCGGAGTTCTTTACCGCCGACGTGTTCGACCTGCTACCGGCGCTCGCGGAGAAGGGCGGCGCGCCCTACGATTTCATCATCCTCGACCCGCCCGCCTTCACGAAATCCAGAAAGACCGTGGAGGGCGCGGAGCGCGGCTACAAGGAGATAAACTACCGCGCGCTGAAGCTGCTGCCGCGCGGCGGCTATTTCGCCACCGCCTCGTGCAGCCATTTCATGCCCGCGGAGCTCTTCGTGAAGACGCTCCGCGCCGCCGCCGCCGACGCGGGGGTGGAGCTGCGCCAGATAGAGGCTCGCCAGCAGGCTCCCGACCACCCCATACTCTGGAACGTCCCCGAGACGGACTATCTGAAGTTCTATATTTTTCAGGTCGTGTGAGCAATATTTTTCTTGCGTTATTTAGCGAGTTAAATTATTATAGGAATAGATTAAAAGAGAAAGCTGAGTGAGGCAATTGGAGTTCAATGTAAACAGCCCCATACTGTTCGCCATCGCGGGGCTCATTATCGCCGCGGTGCTCGCGCAGTCCGTGTATTTTCTGGTGAAGGCGTGGAGGCGGGGCAAGGCTATCGGCATGGCGCCGGAAAAGCTCAAGCGCATCGCGGTGACGGCTGGGGTCTTCACCATCGCCCCGGCGGTCGCCATCGTCATCAGCGTCATCACGCTCGCAAAGGATCTGGGCGTGCCGCTGCCCTGGCTGCGGCTGAGCGTCGTGGGCTCGCTGTCGTATGAGACGATAGCCGCCACAAACGCGGAGAGCGCGATGGGTCTGACCTTCGGACAGGTCAGCTCGCTGACGGCGACCGAGTATGTGACCATCGCGAGCGTCATGACGCTGAGCATAATGGTCGGCATCTGGCTTGTGCCGCTGATAGGCAGGAAGCTGCTCAACGGCGTTATATCTCTCGAAAACCGCGACAAAAAGTGGGGCGATATCTTCTCCGCCTCCATGTTCATCGGTATGATATCCGCGTTCCTCGGCTACGTGTTCTGCGATTTCTCGGAGGTGTTTTCCGGCAACATGGCGGGGCTCGTCCCGCCGCTTGTGATGGCGGTGTCGGCGCTCGTGATGTGCGCTGCGGGGCTTGCCGTGAAGAAGCTGAAATGGCGCTGGATATCGGACTATGCGCTGCCCATAAGCCTCATCGCGGGCATGGCGAGCGCTATCCCTATCACCGCGTGGCTGGGCTGAGGGAGGCGGAAAAATGAAAAAAACACTGTCGTATATCGATTCCGTCCACAGAGACGGGCGCATCTGGAACATCTCCGTGATGCTCATGCTGTTCGTGTACCCCATCGCCGCGGCGCTGATCTATAAGGTGCTGCCCGACTGGCACGGCTTTCTGCTCGGCCTGCTGGCCACCGCGCCCATGTACTGGGCCGTGGCCGTCGTCGAGACCGTGACCTACGTCCCGATGCTCGGCGCGGGCGGCTCATACCTGTCCTTCGTCACCGGCAATATCGCCAACCTCAAGCTGCCCGTCGCGCTCAACGCCCTTGAACAGGCGGACGTCAAGGTCAGCTCCGAGGAGGGGGAGATAGTCTCCACCATCGCCATCGCCGTGTCCAGCATCGTGACGACGCTCATCATCATTGTCGGCGTCGTCCTTATCACCCCGCTGACGCCGGTGCTGAACGCCCCGGTGCTCGCCCCCGCCTTCGCGCAGATACTGCCGGCGCTGTTCGGCGGCCTCGGCGTGGTGTTCATATCCAAGAACTGGAAGATCGCCGTCGCGCCGGTCATTCTCATGCTCGCCCTGTTTATCGCGATACCCGCGCTCAACGCGGGCACGGTGGGCATCATGGTGCCGGTCGGCGTGCTGTTCACGCTGGGCGTGTCCAGAATACTGTATAAGAAGAAGCTGCTCTAAGGGGGGATTTATACGACCGTATTATACATTGTGCTCGCGCTGATAGCCGTCTTTTTCGCTGTGGTCATATACAGGACTGTGAAGTTCAGACCCGCGGAGGAGGAAAAGCAGAGCTTTGGGGACGTCGATTTCGACCGGGACGCCGCCGAGAACGCGCTGGCGGAGCTGGTCAAATGCCGTACCGTCTCCAACGCCGACAGTGCGCTGGAGGATGAGGCGGAGTTTGAAAAGCTCATCTCCGCTCTGCCGGCGCTGTATCCGAATGTCGCGGCGACCTGCCCGATGCAGCGGCTGGAGGACAGGGCGCTGCTGTTTCGCTGGAAGGGGAAGGGCGAGGGCGACCCCGCCGTCCTGATGGCGCACTACGACGTGGTGCCGGTAGAGGAGGAAAACTGGGAGAAGCCGCCCTTTGACGCCGTCGTCGAGGACGGCGTGATGTGGGGGCGCGGGACGCTCGACACCAAGGTCACCTTCAACGGCATCCTCTCCGCGGCGGAGAACCTGATAAAGCAGGGCTTTACCCCGGAAAACGACATTTACTTCGCCTTCTCCGGCGGTGAAGAGGTCAACGGCCCCGGGGCGGAGCATATCGTCGAATACTTCAGGAGCGCGGGCGTCGTCCCGTCCATGGTGGTGGACGAGGGCGGCGCGGTGGTCGAGAACGTGTTTCCCGGCGTGAAGCAGCCCTGCGCGCTCATCGGTATCGCCGAGAAGGGGATGCTGAATCTTGAGTACAGCATCGCCTCCGCCGGCGGTCACGCCTCCGCGCCGAAGCCGCACACCCCGGTCGGCAGGCTCTCGCTGGCCTGCGTCAGGCTCGAGGCGCACCCGTTTCGGGCGCATATCACAAAGCCCGTGCGCGAGATGTTCGACACGCTCGGCCGCCGCTCGGGCTTTGCGTACCGCATGATCTTCGCGAATCTCTGGTGCTTCGGCTGGATACTCGACGCCATGTGCAAAAAGAGCGGCGGGGAGCTGAACGCCCTGCTGCGCACGACCGTCGCCTTCACGCAGATGAGCGGCAGCAAGGCGCCCAACGTCATCCCGCCGTCCGCGTCCATGGTGTCCAATATGCGCCTCAACCCCGCCGACTCCGTCGCGGGCGCGATAGAATATGTGAAGAAGACCATCGGCGACAGGGACATTACGCTCACTCAGGGCGCGCATATGGAGCCGAGCCCCATCTCCCGCACCGACTGCGAGGGCTGGAAGCGGGTGGTCAGCGCCGTCTCCGGCACCTGGCGCGGCAGCCTTGTCTCGCCGTATCTGATGGTCCAGTGCTCGGACAGCCGCCATTACAGAAATCTCTCCGATAAGGTGTACTGCTTTTCCGCCATGGATCTCACCGCCGAGGAGCGCGGCAGCATCCACGGCAACAACGAGCGCATCCGCCTCGAGGTCATCCACCGCTCGGTGGAGTTCTTCATAAGGCTGATGCGGCAGTGCTGAGAGGCCAGGGGTCAGAACAGCCCCCCGCCGTGAGCCGCCGCGTTTCCGTCTCCCGCCGCGTTTCCATCCCCCGTGTCGTTCTCCGTCCCCCGCCGCGTTCCGCGTCCCCCGCCGCGTTTCCGTCCCCCGCCGTATTCCCCGTCAGCTGTCATCCTGAGCGCAGCGAAGGATCTGCCCCGTGTGAAGAACGCCATCGAGGGACAGATCCTTCGCTGCGCTCAGGATGACAGGTTTATTGCCTCCCCGCGTCCGCGTCCGCGCAGGGCGGTGATACAAATCCGGGCGCACACACGGGTGCGCCCCTACGGGCAGCGGACGAAAGCTTATCGCCCGCCATATGCCGCGGCATAACAGGGATGACCCGACGCGTCCACGCGCCCGGACATCGCCGCCCCCCCGTAGGGAAAGACCCCCGTGTCGTTCCGCGTCCCCCGCCGCGTTTCCGTCTCCCGCCGGATTCCCCGTCAGCTGTCATCCTGAGCGCAGCGGTCGTTCCCCATCTCCCGCCGCGTTTCCGTCTCCCGCCGGATTCCCCGGCAGCTGTCATCCTGAGCGCAGCGGTCGGTCCGCGTCTCCCGCCGCGTTCCGCGTCCCCCGCCGCGTTTCCGTCTCCCGCCGTATCCCCCCTCAACTGTCATCCTGAGCGCAGCGAAGGATCTGCCCCGTGTAAAGAACGCCACCGTGGGACAGATCCTTCGCTGCGCTCAGGATGACAGGTTTATTGCCTCCCCGCGTTCACCGTCCGCGCAGGGGCGCCCCCGCGGGTGCGCCAGACGCCGGACGGCTCGTATTTCATACGGAAAAAACACCGGCTCTCCGCTGCGTACGGGGAGCCGGTGTCAGAGCATCAAAATAACATATCATATCGCCTACATATATATCAGCCACGAGAGCAGCATCGCGCAGACGACCGACACCGTGCCGAGTAGAAACTCGCCGACCGTGTGCCGCTTCGCCGCGACCGAGGCCCAGAAGATGGCGGCGTATAGCGCCATGAGCGCCGGAACCCACCAGCCGCCGAGAAAATAGATGACGAGCAATATCGGCCCCGCGACGCTGCAGGCGTGTCCGCTCGCGCGCAGATGCAGGAGCTTGTTGAAGATGAGCAGGATGGCGACGGAGAACAGGTAGGTGCCGCATATGAACAGCAGCACCGCGCCCCTGTGTCCCAGCGCGCCGTACAGCCACGCCCCAACATAGCCCGCGACCGACAGCGCGAAGGCGAGGTTGCGCTGCCCCTCGCGCCCCTTCTGCCTGAGCGCGGGAACCATGGCCGATATCGGATAGGCCAGCAGCGGCAGCAGCGAGAGGAAGAACACCGTCGCCAGCGCCTCCTCTATCGACGCGAAAACGCCGTCCTCCCCAAACCACAGCGCGACAACAAGCAGAGCCGCCATTACCGGCGGCACGGATATCACGCGTATCGCCAGCGCCAGCTTTTTTTTCACATCCATCGTTTCCCCTCCGTAATTGTTATAAGAAAACAATAGCCGAAGAGTCGCCGGAAGACAAGCTACCCCGGCGCGAGGCGGGTATACGCTCCCGGAGAAGGACAGTAGAGAGAGCGAAAATCCAACTCTACTATGGCGAGAAGCCGCGGTAGAATCGCGCCGTATCAAGACTTTACGGGCTTTTCCCGGCTGCGTGCGGAGATGGCGGCTTCGCTCTGCACACTATGAGCGGGGGAAAAAGAAAACCGCAAAAAAGTAAAATTGTCAAACCTAAGCAAAGGCAGCTCAGGTTTTCCCAATTTTTGGTTACTATTACACTATTGCATAAAAGAAAAAGAAATGTTAGAATAAAAACTAATATGAACTATATGGTCAGACATCCCCGAATAAGCAAGGAAAATGACGAATCAGCCAATATGAAAATACATTTTCGCACAATGTAAAAGGTTTTAATTTAGTTTACAATTTGTGCGAATGTTATAGTATAATCTTTTTGCGTGAAAGGAATGATGACAATGTATCTAACAAAGAACGAGATCGAGATCATGGACGTCCTGTGGAAGGAGAACCGCCCTTTGTCACGCGGCGAAATACTGAGCCTTTCCGAAGACAAGACGTGGATGGACAGCTCTGTACACATTCTGCTCAACAGTATGCTCAAAAAGGGCGCGATACGCGAGGCGGGCTTTGTCAAATGCGGCAAGACCTGCGGCCGTGTGTATGAGGCCGCGCTCACCTGCGAGGAGTATTATGCCAGCACATTCGATTCCACCAGTAAAAAGCCCAGCTTCCCCAAGCTGATGAGCGCATTTATATCCAACCAGGGAATGGACGCGCAGACGATCGCCGAGCTCGAAAGCATCCTTGAAAAAGAGAAGGCCGCGTTGAAAAAATGACCTATATCGGAAAAGATACATGGTCGCGGGAGAAAGCATGAGAAAAAGCACTGAGGGATCATGTCCCACGGTGCTTTTTGCATATTTGCCCCCTGCCGGTCATAGACTTGCAGGGGTGATGGATTTGAACAGGAAAACCAGGCTCGGGATCTTTATTGCCGCCGCGGCGATACATCTCCTTGTCGGAGGGGCTGCGGCCTTTCTCGCGAGGGACGGCTTCGGCATATACGCGCTGCTGCATAAGCCGCCGCTCGCGCCGCCGGCCTGGGTCTTCCCGGCCGTGTGGACGGCGCTGTATCTGGCGCTCGGCGCGGCGTCGTATCTGGTCTTCGTCTCGGGCGCGTCCGCGCCGAGACGGGCGAGGGCGCTGCGCGTCTACGGCGCGCAGCTTGCGGCGAGCTTCTTCTGGCCCTTTCTCTTTTTCTCGCTGGGTCTGTATATGGCCGCGTTTCTGCTCGCGCTGCTGCTGTGCGCGTTGGCGCTCGTCTGCGCGGCGATGTTCGGCTGTATCTCACGCCCGGCCGGAAAACTGATGGTCATATATCTGCTGTGGCTGTGCTACGCGGCGTATCTGAACCTCGGCGTCGCGCTGCTCAACTGAAATTTGCCGCCGCGACGGCGGAAAAGCCATGTAAAATAATAATTTTCTGTCCGGCGTCGAAATTTTTTTTCTGCGCCGGAAAATTTTTATAAAAAATTTTTTAAGTGAAAATCCTTGCTGTCAGTTAATTTGACAGCATATATGTGAATAATCCGTGAATTTTATTACGCTGTCAGCCAAGCTGTCTAAACACGAGCACTCAAGCGCCAAATTATTTACACTTTGCACCAAAAAGGCCGCTGCGGACATTTTGCTTGTGTTTATCTTGCATATTTTCCCCCACCGTGTTAAAATGTCAACGATAAAACATAAGGGAAAAATTCTGCTGTTTTTCCTTTTTTGGGGGGGACGTATATGGAAAATAAGGCCAAGATTATTACGGTAGCAGGCAAAGGCGGAGTGGGCAAGACCTCTATATCGGCGTGCATTGTCAGGCTTCTGGTCGAAAAGTACCCGGACAAGAAGATCCTTGCGATAGACGCCGACCCCGCTGTTGGGCTGTCCGTTGCTCTTGGCGTGGATGTGAAGCTGACGCTGGACGATATTCGCATGAGCATAGTGGACAGCGTTGAAAACGGAGAGACCAGAGAGGCTCTCGAGCTTCTCAGCGAGGCGCGCTTCAAGATATTCGACGCGCTCATTGAGATGCCGGGCTTTGCCTTTCTTGCCATCGGCCGTCCTGAGAGCTCCGGCTGCTACTGTAAGGTAAACTCATACCTGAAGGAAGTTATCGGGCTTCTCGCCAACAGCTTTGACTACGTAGTTATCGACGGCGAGGCCGGCATCGAGCAGATCCAGCGCCGCGTGATGGAAAAGGTCACTCATCTGCTGCTGATCACAGACCAGAGCAAAAAGGGCGGACAGGTCATCACGACCATCAAGAACGTGGCCGACGAGCTTATCTCCTACGATAAGATCGGCGCCATCGTCAACCGTGTGACCAACCCGGAGCTTGCGGACATGATGCGCACGCCCGGCGTGGACATACTGGCCTTCATCCCCGCGGACAGCGCCTTTGCCGCCAACGACATCAAGGGCAAGAGCGTGCTTGAGCTGCCTGCGGATTCCGTAATGCTCAAAGGAGTGGAGGAAGCACTCCGGAAAATAGAAATACTTTAAAGAAGAGGTGTAACATTTGAAAGATCTTAAGCATCTGATCTACTTTGAAACTCTGCTTGAGAATGCCGACAATGAGCTGGTCAGGAAGGCTCAGGCCGATGGCGGCCTCGCTATTGGCTATACCTGTTTCCATATCCCCGAGGTTCTGCTCAACGTCGATAAATGCTTCTCAGTGAGGCTTCGCGCTCCGAACACAGGCTCCATCGACATCGCCACCTACTATATGTCGAACTACACCTGCGAGTTCGCGAGAGCTCTGCTTGAGCGCGCCATCGAGGGCGGCTATCAGTTCCTCGACGCCCTTATAGGCGTTGACGCCTGCTCCATGATGAACCGCTCGATGGAGCACTTCGAGATACTGAACGTCAACAACAAGCCCAACTTCTTCGTCACCCACACCGACATGCCCTACAAGATCACGGACTACACTCTGGATTCCTATATAAAACAGATGCGTCTGCGCGTGCTTGACAGGCTCACCGAGACCTTCGGCGTGGACACCTCCGACGCCGCCATCCGCAAGGCCGTCGAGGAGCATAACGAGGTCTGCCGCATCATCACCGAGATAAGCAACATGCGCAAGGAGAAGAACCCCGTCATCACCGGCTACGAGTTCCATGTGCTCAACCTCGTGACCTATACCTGCCCCAAGGCGCTCATCCTCCCGTACCTGCGCGAGACCCTTGAGGAGCTCAAGACCCGCAAGAAGGACGCCAAGCCCGCTTTCCGCGCTCGCGTTGCGATAGTCGGCTCCGAGATAGACGACCCGAACCTCACCAAGCTCATAGAGGGCTGCGGCGCGCTGGTGGTCTCCGACCGCTACTGCTTCGGCTCCACTCCCGGCCGCGAGGTTCTCGAGCTCAAGGACGACGAGGATGCTCTCACTCAGATCTGCCGCCACTATATGGAGGTCTCCGAGTGCGCCCGCTACATAGCGGACGAAAAGGTCAAGCAGCGCCGCGAGACCGCCAACAGGCTCGCCGAGGAGTTTGACGCGGACGGCATCATATACGAGCAGATGAAGTACTGCGACTACTGGGGCTTTGAGCGCGCGCTCGTCGCCCATATCATGGCCGAGGAATACGGCTGGCCTGTCCTCTCGATAGACAGACTGTACAATAACGGCAACTCCGGCCAGCTGCGCACCCGTGTGCAGGCCTTTGTCGAATCCCTTGAAATCAAACGCATTCACAAAGAGGAGGGTAATAAGTAATGGCTAAAACTCCTAAATATCCGAATCCTGCTTTCTACCGTGCCAAGGACCAGATGAATCTCGGCGCTCAGGTCGATAACCTCAAGGAAATCGGCGGCATCGTCGGAGAAATGCTCAAGGACCTCGACTGGAAAGCTTACGGCAAGACCCAGCTCGGCAAGATCAAGGCCGACGGCGAGCGCATCATGGAAGAGTACCAGGCCTTCAAGGCCTGCTCCAGCGCGGAGAAGCTCGACGCCGTCCTCCACGGCGAGAAGCACCTCGGCCGCCTCTACAGAAAGGGCGACATGGCCACCGTCCGCCGCGAGTGGCGCGGCATCGTAGACACCGCGTACGACTTCAAGGAGTGGGCGCGCGTGTGGGGCATGCTCCTCATGACCTTCTCCAAGGATCTCATCCCCGCGCTCAACGGCATGTTCTATTACCGCTGGTATGTGTCCTACTTCTGCTGCCACGGCTTCATGGACAAGTGCATTATGGGTATGCGCGGCGCGAACCTCCGCATGAGCCATATGGTCACCTATGATATCTTCCGTTACGTCGCCGAGAACCTTGTGTTCCTCTCCAAGTGCGACTCCAAGAACGGCAACAGCGTCGAGCTGAACAAGAAGGTCGTCCTCTTCGACGAGATGACCATGGGTCAGATCATGGCCGGCTTCCCCGACCTGCTCGGCATCCCCTATCAGCTGCTGCCCGTCTTCCTCGTGTCCGAGATAGACCAGCTCACCTGCGTGCCCTATATCGACGCGGTCGAGTCCTACGGCCTGCCCTCCGACACCTGCCCCGTCCCGTCTTCAGAGTGCGGCGCCCTCGTGGTTGACGCTCTGCCTCATATGGGCTCCTGCTTTATCTCCA
>JAYFNM010000090.1:0-21127 GCA_034933465.1 Oscillospiraceae bacterium
TTGATTCCTTTCTGATTGGGTTTGGTCGCTTTTATCTTAAAGGGTTTTTCTTCTATGCTCTACCTTTTTTTCTTAATTTTTAAAAATGTTGGGTGTAGCTCATCCTCGTCGGATGCCTACCCCAACATTTATTATAGAACCCATTTTTTAAGACCTTGAGAGAGCGATATCTTTCAGGGTCTTTTTTTGTCCGACAGGCGGCTTTGCAGACTGCCCGAAGTTGTTACGTGTCATATAAAATAGAGCCTGATAAACCTCTTGTAGGGCAAAAAAATTGGTGATATAATTTATAAAACAGGCTTTTCCGAAGCATAACGGCGTAAAAAGCGCCCGTTTATAGAGAGAACGCGCGGCTTTCGGCGCGCCGCTTGCCGCGCACATGCTTTGAGGGGGGATTCGCGTGTATAAAAATGCCCTGCCAGCGGATGAATACGCGTACCCGGGAAATGAGTATTCCACAGGCGAGGACTGCTCGATAAGAAGGAGAGAGCGCAAAAAGAAGAAAACGCTCCGCTCGGGAGCGCTTTTGGCCGCAGCGGCTGCCGCGGTCATTACCGGCGTCGCGGCCGCCCCGGCCGCGGAGACGCCGGAGCCCGCGCCCGCGCCGCCAGCCGCGGTCGAGACCGTGAGCCTGCCCGCCACGGGGACCGTCACCATCACGTTCCATAACGAGACCTTCGACGAAAACTGGGAGGGGCTTGTCGTAAAGACCGAGACCTTCAGTCTTCCCGGCTTCACCGGGTGCGAGATACCGCAGCCGGTTCCGGCTGACGGCTATGTTTTCGCCGGTTGGGTGCTGTACGGACAGAAGGCCGACGGGGAGGAGGTCTGCTATCCTGTCGAAGGGGAGATAAGCCCCTACGACATTATGCAGATAGGCCCCGGCGAGGACGGCAACATCACTGTCGATGTCTACTGCGCGTGGAGGCAGGTGGAGGAGAGCAGCGGCTCGGAGCTTTTGCTCGACGCGAACGGCGGCACGATATCCGCAGGCCGCCATCTGATCTTCGGCCCCATGGCCTCCGAATCGCGCTACTTTATCGACCTCATGTTCGATAAGCCGGTCAGGGAGGGCTACGTCTTTACCGGGTGGTATCGCACGGCGGACTGCTCCGGCGAACCGGTGCATGTGCTCAGCGACGCTGAATTCTATGCCCTCAAGGAAGAGGCCGGAAGAAATATAGTTGACTTTGAGACCCCCGCTCCCATCACGCTGTATGCAGGATGGGAAAAACAGGCCTGAAACCGAGCTCGTGAAATAAAGAGGAGGATTTGTATGAACAGGAAAAAATTGGCTTTTCTGCTTGGCGCGGCGTGCATATTCGGCTTGCTCTATGCTGTTTTCGGCTTTGTTCTGGACGTCGAAGGGGCGGTGTTTACCCTGATAGCCAGTCTCGCGCTCGTATGGGCGCTGTATTCGGCGGTGACGGCGGTCATCCTGCTGTCCTCGGGGATAAACGAGCGCACGAGAACCATTGGCTCGATGTTTGCCAGCATTGTGAAATACGCGGCGATACTGGTCTCCATCTTCTGGGGGCTGTCAATACTCGGCGTGAACACGGCGGCGGTGCTCGCCTCGGCGGGCGTGGTCACGCTGGTCATAGGCTTCGGCGCGCAGAGCCTTATAGAGGACGTCATTACCGGGATCTTCATAATTTTTGAGGGGCAGTACGCGATCGGAGACATTTTGGTGCTCGACAATTTCCGGGGCTCCGTGGTCTCGATAGGCGTTCGGACGACCACGATTGAGGACGTCGGGGGAAACCGCCAGATCATCAATAACTCGGACATACGGAATTTCCAAAACCGCTCCAAAAAGGGCTCCGTGGCTGTGAGTGAGATATCCATAAGCTACGAGCAGAACCTGGAGGAGCTGGAGGCGCTGCTCGACTCCGAGCTTCCCAAATTCAGGGAAGCGTGTGCGGAGCTGTTTGAGGACGTCCCGCAGTATGTGGGGATACAGTCTTTCGACGGCAGCGGCATTTTGCTGAGATTCTGCGTGGCGGTGCGCGAAGAGAACATCTTCAAGGCGCAGCGTGCCCTGAACCGCCAGCTTAAGCTGATGTTCGACAGAAACAATATCAGCGTCCCCTATCCGCAGCTTGTCGTCCACGAAGCGGGCAAAGGCTCCGCCGTGTAAAACAGCCGAATTAAAAAGACCTGCCGTTCTCCGGCCAAGCCGGAGAACGGCAGGTCTGTCATGTTTTCAGGTCTGCCGCTTCGCCACGATGAAGGGGACGGTCATCTCGTCTTTGGTGAGGCCGGCGTGGTTGCCCTTGTGAGGGGTGGAACGGCGGTCGTCCGAGCCGTCTGCGGCTCGCGCGCTTTGCGTAAATAAAAAAATAGTCTATCATACGGCGGCGGAGAACACAATGATTTCTCCTGAAAAAGTCAGCTTTCCTGCTTCGGAGGTATTAAAAACACGCCGCCGGAGGATAATGTAATGCGGCCGTTAAATTACTTAAAAAATTGCAACAAATACTTGAACAAAAGTTAATTTTGCTGTAGTATTATCCCCACGCTCGGGGCGACCGCGCCCCGGCGAAATCCCATACAAGGAGAAACACGATGTCAGACTATATAATCGCCACCTCGTCCACTTCCGACCTGCCGAGAACCTACCTTGAGCGGCACGAGATACCCTTTATAAGCTATACCTATACCATAGGCGACACGCTCTATGAGGACGACTGCCGCGAGGAGAGCCGCGCCGCCGTATATGCGGGGATGAGGAAAGGCGACCGCCTCATGACCTCCATGATAAACGAGTATGTCTACAGCGACTTTTTCACATCCCTGCTCAAGACCGGGAAGGACGTCATTTTCCTCGACATGTCGCAGAAAATGTCGGTCTCCTTTGAGAAGGCCCGGCTTGCGGCCGACATGGTGCGCGGGGACTTCCCAGGCAGGAAGCTCTATGTCATGGACACGCTGTGCATCTCCGGCGGCCTTGGGCTGCTGGTGGAGAGCATGGTCGCGCGCATGGAGAGCGGCATGAGCTACGACGAGGTCATAGCCTGGGGCGAGGAGAACAAGCTCAGGATAGCCCACCGCTTCACCGTGGACGACCTGAATTATCTCAAGGCCGGCGGCCGCGTCTCCAACGCCGCGGCGCTCGTGGGCGGCATCCTCTCGATAAAGCCGGTGCTGTACGTCCCGGACGGCGGCACACTGGACGTCGTGAAGAAGACGCGCGGGCGCAGAGCCGCCCTTGCGGAGATCGTCGGCAGCATCAAAAACGACCTGAGCGGGATAGAGACGCGCGGGCTTGAGATACACATACTCCAGGCCGACTGCGTCTCCGACGCACAGTTCGTGCGCGACGAGATAAAGCGCGCGTATCCGGAGCTGGGCGAGATATCCATCACCGGCCTCGGCGTCGTCATCGGCGCGCACTGCGGCCCGGGTCTGCTGACGGTGTTCTATCTCTGCGACCGCCGCCGCCCGTAAAAGAGCGCCGAAAAAATGAAACGAACCTGTCATCCTGAGAAAGAAACCGAGGGGACTTCCCGGCTTCCGTCCGTGCGGCGCTGCGGGGGAGTTGCTTCCTCTTGTCTCAGGATGACGGGTTCTTCCGTTTTCACGGTCTGCTTTACTTTACTATGACGGACACGCCGTTCGGGATGACGGTGACGCTCTCCTTGCCCCAGCTCTTCGCGAGCCTTACGGCCTCGGCGAGAGACGGGGAGTAGAGCATTTTCATCTCCTCGATGATGGGCTTCATCTCCGGGCGGGAGACGAAGATCACGCGGTGCCTGATAAGGATGCGGGCGAGGATCTGGCTCTCCCACTGGTCGGGCGCGGTCTTGTCCTGCGGCGTTGCGACCTGCCGCGCGTAGAGCTCGGCCGGGCTGGCGCAATCCCTCAGCGCGCGGTAAAAGCCCTCGCCGCCGTGCCCGTCCGCGCACTCGGCGCAGATGATTATCACGCCGCCCTCCTTGCAGCTGGCCTCGGCCGCCGTGAGCCCCTTGACGCACTGATACAGGTTCTGGTCAAGCGGCGCGCCGCCGTTGGAGCTGACGACGATATCCGCGAAGGCAGGGCGGACGCGGCAGTATTTTTGCAGAAAGTCGCAGCCGGCGCGGTGCGCGGTCATGAAATTCCCGGCGAAGGCGGCGACGGTGCGCTTGTCCTCGTCGATGACGACGTTCACAATGTAGGCGAGCTTCGCCATGCGCGCGGCGGCGAGCATGTCGAGATGTATGGGGTTGCCGTCGAGTATGCCGGTGCGGGCGCAGGGGCTGTCGATGAAGCGGCCGCAGTGGTTGCCGAGCACCGTCACCTGGTCGCAGACGCCGGGCAGGACGCTCTTGCGCCCGCCGGAGAAGCCCGCGAAAAAGTGCGGCTCGATAAAGCCCTCGGAGACGAGCAGCTCCGCGTTCACGGCGAGCGCGTCCACCACGCAGGGCGCGCCAGAGGGCAGGACGCCGATGGGCAGGTTCGAGCCGCCGTCGCGGCAGTCGTGCACGACGACGCGGCACTGACCCATTATCTCCGGCCCGAGCTTCGCCTCAAGCTCCGCAGGGGAGCTCGGGCGGTGGAAGCCGGTGGCGACGAGCAGCGTCACCTCGATATCGGGGCTGCCCTCGCGCAGCTCCCTGAGCATGTTCGGGAGGATGTCCCGGCTGGGGACGGGGCGCGTGTGGTCGGAGACGATTATGACGCAGTTCTTCTTGCCCTTCGCCAGCTCGCACAGGCGCGGGCTGTCTATCGGGTCGCTCATCGCCTCGCGGACAAGCTCGCTCCCGCTTTTCTCCGCTCTCAGCTCGCCGACGGCGGACTCCAGCACGGCGGCGCCGTCCGCCTCAAAGGGTATGAAGCCCTTCCCGTAGGGGATATTCACGACTTTCCCGCGCGGAGCAATATCACCCATGGCTCCGCCTCATATATCCCGGCAGACCTTGCCGGGGTTGAGAATATCCTCGGGGTCGAAGACCTTTTTTATCGCCCCCATGAGGCCGTAGGCCGTGTCGCCCACGGACGCGCGCAGATATTCCTTCTTGGCGTGGCCTATGGAGTGCTCGCCGGAGACCTGCCCCTCGAACTCGGTGCATTTGGCATAGCACTTGTCCATGATGCGCTTTACGCGGCGCTTGAACTCCTCCGCGTCGAGGTCGTTCGAGCAGCAGTAGATATGCAGGTTGCCGTCGCCCGCGTGGCCGAAGGAGCGCAGACGGATGCCCTCCTCCTGACCCACGTCGTGCGCGTAGCACAGGAACTCGGCTATCCTGTCCACGGGGACGACCACGTCCATCTCGTCCACCAGCTTTGTCTCGGCCTCGATGACCGTGAGGAAGGCGCTTCTTGCCGCCCAGACGTCTTTCTTGAGGGAGGGGGTGTCCACCACGAGGATGTCAAAAGCGCCGAGAGAGTCCATCATGTCGGACAGACGCTCCATTTTCATCATCAGCTCGTCGTCGCTGCTGCCGACGAAGGTGACGAGAATATACGCGCCGACCTCCTTGCCGTCCACCACGGTCGGGAAAACGGCGTTGCCGGTAAAGCGGGCGGAGGAATCCACGATGTCGCGCTCCATGAACTCTATGGACTGCGCTTCGAGATTCGCGAGCTTTATGGCCGGGACGGAGGCGATGGCCGCGGCGATATCCGCAAAGGGGAGGATGAGGCTCACGTCCATGTCGGGCTTCGGAATGAGCTTGAGCGTCAGCTCCGTGATTATGCCGAGCGTCCCCTCGGAGCCTATCATCAGGTGCAGCAGGCTGTACCCGGAGCTGGTCTTGCAGACGGTCTTGCCGAGCTTCATTATCTCCCCGCTCGGCAGCACCACGGTCATGGCCAGCACATAGTCGCGCGTGACGCCGTATTTGACGGCGCGCATACCGCCCGCGTTCGTGCTGACGTTGCCGCCGACCGTGGAGGTCTTCTCGCCGGGATCGGGCGGGTACATGAGCCCGTGCTCCAGCGCGTCCGCCGCGAGATCCTGCAGCAGGACGCCGGGCTGGGTATGCACCACGAGATTATTCATGTCGTAGGAGAGTATCCGGTTCATCCGCGCCGTGCAGAGGACGACGCCGCCGCAGACCGGCACGCAGCCGCCCACAAGCCCCGTGCCCGCGCCGCGCACGGTGACGGGTATGCGGTTGTCGCTGCATATGCGCATTCTCGCGGAGACCTCCTCGGTGCTCTCCGCGAGGCACACCGCCTCCGGCATATATTTCCCGTAGATGGGCATCTCGTCGTGCGAATAGTCCTCGCTTACATTCTCGCCGCAGGAAAAACGCTGCGCGCCGACGACGGCGAGCAGCTTGCCGGCCACCTCGGGCGTCAACTTGTTGTATTTTGCCATATTTACCTCCTGATAGAATTTTTTCGCCTCTTTGCCTGTGATTATAACATAGCATATGCTGCCGTGTACAGACCTCATTGCAAAAAATGTAATATAATTAGCAAAAAAGAATTATAAACATGTAATTGAAATACACAAATAAGAGCGGTTTTGGGCTTGAAAAGCTTGGAAATTTTGTGTAAAATAATATAATATGTAATAGCACAGCGGAAGGAGAGAAGATTGGAATGTTTATTAACGCTTCCCGCCCTTCTATTATAAATAAAACAGGGGATAACGCTGTGAAGGGGTTTTGCCCAGTCACAGCTTTATTATGGGCATGGAAAAGATAAGCTCGAGGAAAAACGAATATATCAGGCGGCTGCGTCTGCTCGCCGACAGCGCGGAATACAGGCGCGAGCGGGGGGAGTTTATCTGCGAGGGGAGCAAGACCCTTGCCGAGGCGCTGGCCTTCGGCGCGGAGATAAGCTCCGTCCTGTGGAGGGAGCGCGGGGAGGCCGAGGGGCTGTGCGTCCCGGAGGAGTATTCGGCGGCGGGGGAGCTTTTTGATTACGCCTCGCCCATGAAGAACAGTCCCGGGCCGCTCTTTACCGTGAAAATGCGCCCGGCCGACGCCGCCGCGCCGCTGCGCCGCGCGATAGTGCTCGAGAGCGTGCAGGACCCCGGCAATGTCGGCACAGTCATCCGCACGGCCAACGCCTTCGGGATAGACGCCGTCGTCCTGACCGGCGCCTGCGCCGAGCTCTACGCGCCGAAGACCGTCCGCGCCACCATGGGGGCGATCTTCCGCCAGCGGGTATTTCAGGTAGAGCTCGGCGGGCTTGCCGCCTTCCTTGAGAGCCGCGGTCTGCCGCTTTACGGCGCGGCGCTCTCCCCGGCGGCGGAGGATATACGCGCCGTGCCGGTGAGCGCCGCCGCCGTCGCGGTGGGCAGCGAGGGAAAGGGTCTCAGCGCGGAGCTTTTGAGCGTGTGCGCGGGTCAGCTCATAATCCCGATGCAGCCAGACAGCGAGTCGCTCAACGCGGCGGTGGCCGCCGCGGTCATAATGTGGGAGATGGCGAGGTAGAGCCGGGAAAGGTGAGATATAGATGCCTTACTTGGAATATTGGCTGTGGCTCTCCGCCGCGCCGGTGGGCTTCAAGGCGAAGGCGCAGCTCATAAAGCGCTACGGCGACGCGGAGACGGCCTTTTTCGCGCCCGACGGGGAGTATGCCCGGATAGACGGCGTGAGCGCGGCGGAGGCGGCCGCCCTTGAGCGGCGGGATATGGGCGCGGCGGCGTTTATTGCGGAGGAGTGCGCGCGCACGGGGATAGCGATAGTCACCCAGCGGGACGCGGCCTATCCGCAGAGGCTGAAAAATATCTACGCGCCGCCCGCGGTGCTGTATGTGAAGGGCACGCTCCCGGATCTGGACGCGAACGCGCCCATCGCCGTTATCGGCACGCGGAGCGCGAGCCCCTACGGGCTCAAGATGGGCAGGGACATGGCCTGGCAGATAGCGCGCTGCGGCGGGCTGGTCGTCTCCATGCTCACAAACGGGGTGGACGCGGCCGCCGCGAAGGGCGCGCTGCTCGCCGGATGCAAATGCATCGCCGTGCTCGGGACGCCGCATGAGTGCGAGCCGGGGCGGCTCCCGCTCGATATCGCGGCCTCGGGCGCGCTGATAAGCGAGTACCCGCCGGGGACAAAGCCGCTGAAGAGCTTTTTCCGCGACAGGAACCGGATAGCCGCCGGTATTTCTGTCGGCGTGGTCGTGGTGGAGGCGCCGGAGAAGAGCGGGACGCGGCTGTTCGCGGCGGAGGCCGCCGAGCAGGGCAAGGAGATATTCGCCGTCCCCGGCAACGTCGATTCCGAAAACAGCTCCGGGACGAACGCTCTTTTGAAGGAGGGCGCGAGGATAGCTCTCTGCGGGGCGGACGTCATGTCCGAATTCGAGGCGCTGTATCCGGACAAAATAAAGATCAGCCACCAAACGCGCGCTCCGAAGGAAAAAAGCGAGCCTGCGCGGGACTTTCCGGCCGTTTCGGCGAAAAAAGACATTGACAAGGAAAACGGCAGAGGATATATTGACTTGAAAGCACAACTGTCCTCCCTCACGGAGGAGCAGCTTCAGATAATCACGGCCATCGGCAAAAACGCCGTCCATATCGACGACATTATCGACGCAACGGGGCTGGGCACAGCGAAGGTGCTCGCGCAGCTGACGGTGTTGGAGATAAAGGGCTTCGTGCGCCGGGAGGCCGGAAAGCGCATCACATTGAATACAGCGAAAAAGTGAGGAAATACCATGTCAAAAGCGAAGGACCTTGTCATTGTCGAGTCTCCGGCAAAGGCAAAAACTATCGAAAAATATCTCGGCGGCAACTACAAGGTGACGGCGTCCATGGGGCATCTCAGGGATCTGCCTAAAAGCAAGATGGGCGTAGATATAGAAAACGGCTTCGAGCCGCAGTATATTCCCGTCAGGGACAAGAAGGAGCTGATAGCCCAGCTCAAAAAGGACGCGAAGAGCGCCGGTATCGTCTATCTCGCGACCGACCCGGACCGCGAGGGAGAGGCCATCTCCTGGCACCTCAAGGAGCTGCTGGAGCTGCCAGACGAGAAGGCGAAGCGCGTCACCTTCAACGAGATAACCAAAAAGGTCGTCTCGGAGAGCATAAAAAACCCGCGGCAGATAGACCAGGACCTGGTAGACGCGCAGCAGGCGCGCCGCATCCTCGACCGCATCGTGGGCTATAAGCTCTCGCCCCTGCTCTGGCGCAAGATCAAGACCGGCCTCTCCGCCGGACGGGTACAGTCGGTCGCCACGAGGATGGTGGTGGACAGGGAGCAGGATATAAAGGACTTCAAGAGCGAGGAGTACTGGAACCTTGACGCCTGCCTCGGCAGAGAGGGGAGCGAGGGGAGCTTTACGGCACGCTTCCACGGCCGGGCTGACAAGAAGATGGAGCTTCGAAGCGGGGAAGAGGTCGATAAGGTCATCGCCGACACGGCGAAGGAGCCGTTTATCGTCAGCTCCGTAAAGCGCGGCGAAAAGCAGAAGTCCCCCGCGCCCCCGTTCATAACCTCCACCTTGCAGCAGGAGGCCTCCCGCCGCCTGAGCATGACTCCCCGGCGCACCATGTCCATCGCGCAGCAGCTGTACGAGGGCGTCGAGATAGCCGGTCACGGCAGCATCGGCCTTATCACCTATATGCGCACGGACTCGCTGCGCCTGTCCGAGGAGGCGCTCGCCGCCGCGCGGGACTATATCACCGGGCGCTACGGCGCGGCTTATTATCCCGGCGCGCCCCGGCATTTCAAGACCAAGGCCGGCGCGCAGGACGCGCACGAGGCCATCCGCCCGACCGATGTGAACCTCACGCCCGAGGCCATACGCAAGGATCTGACCCAGGAGCAGTACAGGCTGTACAGACTCATCTGGGGTCGCTTCACAGCCTGCCAGATGTCCAACGCCGTCTACGACAGCGTGACCGTGGACGTCGCCTCGGCGGGGTATATATTCAGAGCCAACTATTCCGAGCTCAAGTTCCCCGGCTACACCGCCGTATATGAGGAGGCGCGCGACGAGGAGAGCGCGGAGATCACAAATCCGCTGCCCTCGCTCACCGAGGGCGAGCGGCTCAGACTTGAAAAGATGCTGCCGGATCAGCAGTTCACCCAGCCCCCCGCGCGGTATACCGAGGCCACGCTCATCCGCGCCATGGAGGAGAAGGGCATAGGCCGCCCCTCCACCTACGCGCCGACCATATCGACCATCACCTCGCACGACTATGTCATAAAAGAGGGCAAGTATCTCCGACCCACGCCGCTCGGCGAGGCCGTGACCGGCCTTATGAAGGAGCATTTCGCCGATATCGTCGATCTCAAGTTCACAAACCACATGGAGGAGGAGCTTGACGGCATAGAGAACGGCAAGGCGCGCTGGCGCGACGTGCTCGGCGAGTTCTACGGCGATTTCGACAAGGAGTTTCAGCAGGCGGAGACCGCCATGGACGGCGTTAAGATAAAGGTGCCGGACGTGCTCAGCGATGAGTACTGCGACGTCTGCGGCCGCCAGATGGTGGTCAAAAAGGGTAAGTTCGGCTATTTTCTGGGCTGCCCCGGCTTTCCGGAATGCACCTTTACCAAGCCCATCGTCGTGGAGATGCCGGGCAAATGCCCCAGATGCGGCGGAAAGATACTCAAGCGCAGCTCCAAAAAGGGCTACGTTTTCTACGCCTGCGAGCGCGGGACCGACTGCGGCTTTATCACCTGGGACGTGCCGACAAAGGACTTCTGCCCCGCCTGCGGCAAGACCATGTTTAAGCACAGCGGCCGCGGCCCGCTGAAATCCTTCTGCATAAACGAGGACTGCGTCAACTTTGTCCCCGAGGACAAGCGAGTGTTCAAGAAAAAGACGCCCGAGGAGAAGGCCGCCGCTGAGGAGAAGAAGGCCGCGACCGCCGCGAAAAAGGCGGAGACGGCGGAGAAAAAGTCCGCCGCCGCAAAAAAACCCGCGGCGAAAAAGCCCGCGACCGCGAAAAAGCCCGCCGCCGCAAAAAAACCCGCTGCGAAGAAGACCACAGCCGCGAAGAAGCCCGCAGCGAAGAAGACGGCCGGGGCGAAGGAATAAGCGATGGAAAAAGTCACGGTTCTGGGAGCGGGGCTCGCGGGGAGCGAATGCGCGTGGCAGCTTGCCAGGCGCGGGCTTGAGCTGCGCCTTGTGGAGATGAAGCCGGGGAAGATGAGCCCCGCCCACTCATCGGCGGATTTCGCGGAGCTGGTATGCTCGAATTCACTGCGCAGCGACGAGCTGACAAACGCGGTGGGTCTGCTCAAGGCCGAGATGCGCGCGATGGGCTCGCTCGTCATGGAGAGCGCGGATATAAACCGCGTGGCCGCGGGCGGCGCGCTCGCGGTGGACAGGGCGGGCTTCTCCCGCTATATAACGGACAAGCTCAAGGCGCAGAAAAATATCGAGCTGGTCTCCGCCGAGGCCGCCGAGATCCCCGAGGGGGAGGTCGTCATCGCGACCGGCCCTCTCAGCAGCGACGCGATAGCCGCGAGCATAGCCGCGCTCTGCCCCGAGAGCGACCTGCATTTTTATGACGCCGTCGCCCCCATCGTCACGCTCGAGAGCGTCGATATGGACAGCGCGTTCTTCGCCTCCCGCTACGACAAGGGGACGGCGGATTATGTAAACTGCCCGATGGAGCGGGACGAGTATCTCGCCTTTATAGACGCGCTTGTCAACGCAAAGCAGGCCGAGGTGCACGGCTTTGACGACAGCGGCGTCTTTGAGGGCTGTATGCCGGTAGAGGTGATGGCGCGCCGCGGGGTGGACACTCTGCGCTACGGGCCGCTCAAGCCCGTCGGTCTGAGAGACCCGCGGACCGGGAGAGAGGGCTACGCCGTGGTGCAGCTTCGCCGGGACAACGCGGACGGCACGATATACAACATGGTCGGCTTCCAGACGCACCTGACCTGGGGCGAGCAAAAGCGCGTGTTCTCGATGATACCGGCGCTCAGAGACGCGGAGTTCGTCCGCTACGGGGTCATGCACCGCAACACCTACCTCAACAGCCCCGCCCTGCTCGACCGCTACTACCGGCTCGTAAGCGAGCCGCGCATCAGCTTTGCCGGGCAGATGACCGGCGTGGAGGGCTATGTGGAGTCGGCGGCGTCCGGGATGCTGGTCGGCATAGAGACGGCGGCGCGCCTGCTCGGTCTGCCCGCGGTGGATTTTCCGCAGGAGACCGCCATAGGCGCGCTGGGGCTGTATATCTCCGGCGGCTGCGTGGGAGATTTCCAGCCGATGAACATAAACTTCGGCATCATAGCGCCGCTGGATCACAGAGTGAAGGGCAAGAGGAACAAGAACGCGGAGATATCCGCCCGTTCGCTTGAGATAATAGAAAAACTGCTGGACAGGGAGGTCTTTGCCTGTGAGGATAATCATTGACGCGATGGGCGGCGATAACGCCCCGGCGGAAATAGTCAGGGGCGCGGTGAGAGCAAAGCGCGAGCTGGGCGTCGAGGTGACGCTGGTGGGGCGCAGAGAGGCCGTGGAGGCCTGCCTCAGGGACGAGGGCTGCGCGGATATCGACCTTGTGGACGCGCGCGAGACAGTCACCATGGAGGACGACCCGAGCACGGCCACGCGCCGCAAGAAGGACTCGTCCATGACGGTCGCGCTCAACCTGCTGCGCGACGGCGCGGGCGACGCGCTTGTCTCCGCCGGGAGCACCGGCGCTCTGCTGACCGGCGCGACGCTCATAACAAAGCGCATCCACGGTATTCGCCGGGCGGCGCTCGCGCCGGTGCTGCCGGCGGGCGAGCACGGCGTCATGCTGATAGACTGCGGGGCGAACGTGGAGTGTACGCCGGAATACCTGCTGCAATTTGCGTTCATGGGCAGCTTCTATGCGAAAAAGCTGATGGGCTGCGCCGAGCCGCGGGTCGGTCTGCTGAACGTCGGCACAGAGGACACCAAGGGCGGCGAGCTCCAGCACCGCGCCTTCGCGCTGCTGAAGCAGGCGGGCGACGAGGGGCGGATAAACTTCGCCGGCAACGTCGAGGGCACGGGCGTGTTCTCCGGCGATATAGAGGTCGTCGTGACGGACGGCTTTACGGGAAACGTGCTCCTGAAGGGCACGGAGGGCGTCATAAAGCTCCTGATGGGACAGCTCAAGGGCGTGTTCTACAAGTCGCTGCCGAATAAGCTCGCGGCGTCCGTCCTCAAGGGCGATCTCACGGAGATGAAAAAATCCATGGACGTGAACGAGGTCGGCGGGACGGCGCTGGTTGGCATCAGCAAGCCCGTCATAAAGGCGCACGGCGCGTCGGACGCCGCGTGTATCTTCGCAGCCGTGCGGCAGGCCAAGGCCTTCGTCGAGGCGGACGTCATCGGAGATATCGAAAAAAACATTGAATTTATGAAGCTCAGGACAGAATAAGCCATGGATAAGCTTGAGAAAAAAATCGGATACGCTTTTCGCGACAGGAGCCTCCTTCAGACGGCGCTGACGCACAGCTCCTATTCAAACGAGCGGCACGGCGACGGCGAGTGCTATGAGCGGCTCGAGTTTCTGGGCGACTCGATACTCGGGGTCGTGACGGCGGAGTTTCTGTACCGCCGCGCCCCGGCGCTGCCCGAGGGCAGGATGACCCGGCTGCGGGCGGAGCTGGTCTGCGAGACGAGCCTGCACTCCGTCGCGCTCGAGCTCGGCCTCGGCGCGTATATGCGCCTCGGCAAGGGCGAGGAGCGCACCGGCGGCAGAGAGCGGCCGTCCATCCTGGCGGACATGGTGGAGGCCGTAATTGCGGCGCTGTATCTCGACTCCGGCATGGACGAGGCGCGGCGCTTCATTATGGAAAAGCTGCTGCGCGGCGCCGAGATCGGCGAGGATCACCAGTACGCCGATTACAAGACCGAGCTGCAGGAGCTGGTGCAGCGTCGGAGCGACCGGCACATCAGCTACGAGATGACCGGGCAGAGCGGCCCTGATCACGACAAGGTGTTCAGCTTTCAGGTGTCCATCAACGGCGAGCGCGCCGGAGAGGGCAGCGGCCGGACAAAAAAAGAGGCGGAGCAGATGGCCGCCCGCATGGCGCTGGAGGCGCTGCGCGGATGAGAGCGAGAGAGAATATCATTCCGGTGTTCGTGCCGAACCTGGGCTGCCCGAACGAGTGCGTCTTCTGCAACCAGCGCAGGATATCCGGCAGCGAGAGCAGCGCCACGGCGCAGACAGTTAAAGATGCGATAGAGCAGGCGGCCGCCTTGCCCTTAACCGGGGCAGAGCGGCAACTGGCGTTTTATGGGGGCAGCTTCACGGCCATACCCGTCTGCGAGCAGACGGCGCTGCTGGGGGCTGCGAAGGAGTATCTCGACAGGGGAGAGATAGCCTCGATACGCCTCTCCACCCGTCCCGACGCCATCGACGCGCCCACGCTCGAGAGGCTTCGCCGCTTCGGCGTGGAGACGATAGAGCTCGGCGCGCAGTCCATGGACGACAGGGTGCTCGAGCTCTCCGGCAGGGGGCACAGCGCCGCGGACGTGGAAAACGCCGCGCGCATGGTGAAGGCGGCGGGCTTCCGGCTGATATTGCAGATGATGACCGGCCTGCCCGGCGACAGCGACGAAAGCTGCGTCGAGAGCGCAAGGAGGATAATCGCCCTCGAGCCCGACGGCGCGCGGATATATCCGACGGTCATCGTGCGCGACACCGCGCTCTACGACCTGTGGCGGGCGGGGCTCTACGCGGAGCACACGGTGGAGGACGCCGTGCGCGTCTGCGCGAGGATAGCGCCGCTCTTCGCGGCGGCCGGGATACCGGTAATCCGGCTCGGCCTCAACCCGACGGACGAGCTGTCCGGCGGCGCGGCGGCGGGCGGAGCCTATCACCCGGCGCTCGGTGAGCTGGTCAAGAGCAGGATAATGTATGAGCGCGCGCGCGCTCTGCTCGCGGGCACGGCGGCGGGCAGCCGCGTCGTCCTCGGGGTGAACCGCGCCAAAATTTCCCAGATAACGGGGCAGCACAGGCAGAATATAACCCGCCTCTGCGCCGATTTCGGCCTCGCGGGCTTGAAAATATGCCCGGCCGACGCCGAAAACGATGAAATTTTACTTATTTCCGTTGAAAAGAAGCCTGAGATATAATATAATATTTCAGTTATTTAAAAATAATTGAGGTCGTACATTTGTATTTAAAAGCGCTTGAGATCCAGGGCTTCAAGTCCTTTCCGGACAAGACCCGGCTCACATTTGAAAAGAATATCACAGCCATAGTCGGCCCGAACGGCTCCGGCAAGTCCAACATATCCGACGCCATCCTCTGGGTCATGGGCGAGCAGCGCACAAAGGCGCTGCGCGGGGCAAAGATGGAGGACGTCATATTCGGCGGCACGGAGAAGCGCGGCGCGCTGGGCTTTGCCCAGGTCTCGCTGATAATCGACAACTCCGCGCACATATTCGAATATGACAGCGGCGAGATCATGCTCACCCGCCGGTACTACCGCAGCGGCGAGAGCGAGTATTATATCAACCGCGAAGCCGTCCGCCTGAAGGATCTGAACAACCTCCTGATGGACACAGGCCTCGGCCGGGACGGCTATTCGATAATCGGTCAGGGCAGGATAGGGGAGATAGTCTCCACCAAGAGCACCGACCGGCGCGAGGTCTTCGAGGAGGCCGCGGGCATCTCCCGCTTCCGCTACCGCAAGGAGGAGGCGGAGAGAAAGCTGCAAAAGACCGAAGAGAACCTTCTGCGCGTCAACGACAAGATAGAGGAGCTTGAGATGCAGGTCGGCCCGCTGAAAAAGCAGGCCGAGACCGCCAAGCGCTATCTCACGCTCCGCGACGAGCTGCGCGTGCGGGAGATATCCGCCTGGATGGCGACGCTCGACAAGCTCCACGCGCAGGCCGACGGGATAAACAGGGAATATGAACAGGCCGCGCTCAGCCTCGACAAGGCCAAGGCGGAGCTTGAGGCGCTGTACGCCTCCTCCGGCAGCATCACCGAGCGTATGCACCAGAAGGACGTGGAGACCGAGCGGGCGCGGGAGCGCCTGTCCGCCGCGGAGACCGCGGCCGCCGAGGGCGAGTCCGTGGCCGCGGTGCTGCGCGCAAACGCGCAGAGCGCCGGAGAGAGCATGGAGCGCCTGCTGAGCGATATCGCCGACCAGGAGAACCGCGCCGCCGAGGTCAGAGCCGGCATCGACGAGGGCAGGGGGCGCATAGCCCGGCTCGAGGGTCTGCTCGGCGAGCTCGCCGGACAGACGGCGCAGAACGGCAACGTGCTCGACGGCTGCCGCATGAAGCTGCAAAGCCGCGAGGAGATCGTCGCCCGCCTCTCGGAGCGCGCCACGCGCCTTGAGGTGGACGGACGGAGCATGGATTCGCGCATAAACATGCTCGCCGAGATGGAAAAAGACTTTGAGGGCTATTCAAAGGCGGTCAAGACCGTCATGCGCGAGGCGGAGCGCGGCAACCTCAAGGGCGTCCACGGCCCGGCGGCGAACCTGCTGCACGCGGACGAGGACTGCGCCCTTGCAATAGAGACGGCGCTCGGCGCCGCCGCGCAGAATATAATCGTGGATACTCAGGGCGACGGACGCGGCGCGATAGAGCTGCTCAAGCGCACGGACTCCGGCCGCGCGACCTTCCTTCCGCTCGACGCGATACGCGGCAGCGTGATGAAGGACGCGCCCGAGAGCGACAGAGGCTTCGTGGGCGTGGCCTACGAGCTCGTGAAATTCGACCGGCAGTATGAGCAGATATTCGCAAATCTCCTCGGCAGGACCGTCGTCGCCGAGACGCTGGCGGACGCCGTGCGCATCTCGAAGGCAAACGGCAACAGACTGCGCATAGTGACGCTCGACGGGCAGCTCATCAGCGCCGGCGGCGCCATGACCGGCGGCAGCAGCGCCCGGGGCGCGGGCATCCTCTCGCGCGCAAACGAGCTGAAAAAGCTCAGGGAGCAGCGCGTGCGCGCCGCGGAGGACGAGAAGAGCTGCGCCGACGAGCTCGCGCGGGCGAGGCAGAATCTGTCCGCCGTCAAATACCAGATGGATACGGCGCTACAGGATCAGAGCGAGCTGAAAAGCCGCGAGTCCTCCTTTGAGGCCGAGAAAAAGGCGACCGAGGCCTCCGTGCGCCAGCTCGAGGCGCTGCTCGCCGGCCTCTCCGGCGACAGCGACGCGCGCAGGAGCGCCGTCGAGGCGGCGAAGCGCCAGATAGAGAGCTTTGAAAAGCGCCTTGAGGAGAAGCAGGCGCAGATAGCGGAGATAAACGGCCGCGCCGCGTCCATAAGGGACGAGATCGCCGCCATCAGCAGCAGCAAGATAGAGCTGGAGGGCAAGCGCACAAAGGCCGAGAAGGACGCGCAGACGCGAAACGCCGACATCCTTGAGCTTGAGCGCCTGACCGCCCGCATCGAGCAGAAGAAGCTCGCCGCGGACATGGAGGAGAAGCAGATCCTCGACAAGCTCTGGGAGAACTACGAGCTCAGCCACAGCGCCGCCGCCGCGATACGGCAGCCGGTCGAGAACCTGCAAAAGGCCGGCAAGGAGATAAACGAGCTCAGGCGCGCCATAGGCGCTCTCGGTACGCCGAACATCGGCGCGATAGACGAATACGAGCGCGTCAACACCCGCTACGAATTCCTGACGGGGCAGCGCGACGACGTGACCAAGGCCAAGTCCGAGCTGCAAGGCATTATAAACGACATCACGGGGCAGATGAAGGAGCTCTTCGTCGCCCGCTTCAATGAGATAGACCGCTGCTTTCGCCAGACCTTTCTTGAGCTCTTCGGCGGCGGCAAGGCCGCGCTTGTGCTCGAGGACGAGGACAGAGTCCTTGAGTGCGGCATAGAGATTAAGGTGCAGCCGCCCGGAAAGGCGCTGTCCACCATCAGCCTGCTCTCCGGCGGAGAGATGGCCTTCGTGGCCATAGCGCTGTATTTCGCGATACTCAAGGTCAGGCCGACGCCGTTTTGCGTGATGGACGAGATAGAGGCCGCGCTGGACGAGGCGAACGTCACCCGCTACGCCGAGTATATGCGCCGCATGTCCGACAAGACCCAGTTTCTGGTGATCACCCACCGCCGCGGCACCATGGAGGAGGCGGACATGCTCTACGGCGTCACGATGCAGGAAAAGGGCGTCTCGACGGTGATAGAGCTCGACCTCGACAGCGCGCGAAAGACGATTGAGGAGTAACAGACATGGGATTTTTTGACAAAATATTTTCCGGCCTCACGAAGACGAGGACGAGCCTTGAGGAGCTTGAGGAGATATTCCGGAGCTTCAAGCCCGACAACGAGGATTTTTACGACGAGCTTGAAGAGCTGCTGGTGATGTCCGACGTTGGCGCGGCCGCTTCCGAAAAGGTGGTGCAGGCGCTCAAGAAAATGACCTGGGAGCGCCGCTTCCGCCGGGGGGACGAGGCCAGAGCCGGGCTTATCGAGATACTTTCAAATATGCTCAAGGTCGGAGATACCGCGCTCAAGCTCGACACGAAGCCCTCCGTCATCCTCATGGTGGGCGTCAACGGCGTCGGCAAGACGACGACCATCGGCAAGATAGCCGGGCAGCTCGTCAGGGACGGCCGGAAAACGCTGCTCTGCGCGGGGGATACCTTCCGCGCGGCGGCGGCGGAGCAGCTTGCCATCTGGGCGGAGCGCTCCGGGGCGGACATAGTGCGCCACGAGGAGGGGAGCGACCCCGCCGCCGTGGTATACGACGGGATCTGCGCGGCGAAGGCGCGCGGGGCGGACGTCATAATCATAGACACCGCCGGAAGGCTCCATAACAAGCAGAACCTTATGAACGAGCTGAGCAAGATGCGGCGCATTATCGGCCGCGAGCTGCCCGAGGCCGACGTGGAGACGCTGATGGTGCTCGACGCGACCACCGGGCAAAACGGACTGATACAGGCAAAGCAGTTTTTAGAGACCTCCGGGCTTACGGGCATAGTGCTCACCAAGCTCGACGGTACGGCCAAGGGCGGCATAGTGTTCGCCATCGCGGCCGAGCTGAAGCTCCCGGTGAAATATGTGGGCGTGGGCGAGGGCATGGACGATCTCATCCCCTTCGACGCCAAAACCTTTGTGGAGGCTCTGTTCAAATAACAGGGTCTGCGCGCCTGATAATTTTTTTAAAGGAGATATCAATGGCAATAACAAGCAAGCAGCGCTCCCAGCTCCGCGCTATGGCGGCGGCGGAGGACACGATAATACAGGTCGGCAAGGGCGGCGTCAACGACAGCGTCGTCGCGTCGGTGGACGCCGCGCTCAGGGCGCGGGAGCTGGTGAAGGGCAAGGTGCTCGAAAATTCCATGCTCAGCGCCCGCGAGGCCTGCGACGCGCTCTCCGAAAGGTGCGGCGCGGAGCAGGTGCAGGTCATCGGCACAAAGTTCGTGCTGTATAAACGCAATGAGAAAGAGCCAAAAATAGTTCTCGTAAAGGATAAGAAATAATAAATGAGGATCGCCGTTTACGGCGGGAGCTTCAACCCGCCCCATCTGGGACATATGGAAGCGGCTTTGTCTGTTTACCGGGAGCTCGCGCCGGATATATTCCTTATCATACCGGACAATATCCCGCCCCATAAGGATATGGACGCGGGCAGCCCGACGGCGGAGCAGCGCAGGGAGCTTTGCGCGCTCGCCTTCAGGGACGTGCCCGGGGCGCTCATCTCCGATATAGAGCTCAGGCGCGAGGGAAAAAGCTATTCCGCCGACACGATAGCCGCTCTGCGGGAGCAATATCCGCTCGACGAGCTGCTGCTCGTCATGGGCAGCGATATGCTGCTGAGCTTTGAGGAGTGGTACAGGTACGAGTATCTGTTAATGGAGTGCACACTGACCGTGCTCTCGCGCGAGGACGACGACGAAGAGGCTCTGCGCGGCTGCGCTGAACGCTTCTGGCGCGAGTACGGCGCGCGGGTGCGCCTGCTCCCGCACGCGCCGCTGCCCATGAGCTCGAGCGATATCAGGCGGCGTCTCAGGCTGCGGCAGGGCGCGGAGCTGCTCGACGACGAGGTCTATTCCCTCATAGTGAGAAACGGCTACTATGAGGCGCTGCCGGAGCTGTCGTGGCTGCGCGAGAAGTCCTACGAGCACCTCTCGCCGGAGCGGATAGGCCATGTCGCCGGCTGCGAGAGCGAGGCGGTGATGCTCGCAAAGCAGTGGGGCGAGGACCAGGAGGCCGCCGCCACGGCGGGGATACTGCACGATATCACGAAGAAACTTAATTTGGACGAGCAGTTGATATTGTGCAAAAAATATGGTATTATTTGCGACAAAGCGGAGCTGGCAAACCCCAAGCTCCTGCACGCAAAGACGGGGGCGGCGCTCTCGCGGGATCTGTTCGGCATATCGGACGGGATCTACGACGCCATCTGCTGGCACACGACGGGCAAGCCCGACATGACCGCTCTCGAGAAGATAATTTACCTTGCGGATTATATCGAACCCACGCGGGATTTTCCCGGGCTTGAGGCGCTTCGCGCCCTTGCCTACGAGGAGTTGGACGCGGCGATGGCGCTCGGGCTGAGGATGAGCCTTGAGGACATCCGGGGGCACGGTATCGAACCATATATTGACACGGTCGAGGCGTACTCCTGGTATTCCGGCGGCCGCACAGAGGAGGAAAAATGCTGACATCCGCTCAAATCGCGGCGATTGCCGCAAAAGCGCTGGACGACAAGAAGGCAAAGGACCTGAAGATCCTCAAGACCGCCGAGCAGACAGTTCTGGCGGACTATTTTGTGATCTGCAACGGCAGCTCGTCCACGCATATCAAAGCGCTCGTTGACGAGGTAGACAAGCAGCTCTCAGAGGCGGGCGAGCCGCCTATCCGGCGCGAGGGACTGCGCTCGGACATCTGGGTGCTGATGGACTTCGGCTGTGTGATAGTGCACGTCTTCACGGACGAGGCCAGAAAATTTTATAATCTTGAGCGCCTTTGGAGCGACTCTGAGGTGGTTGATCCCTCATCCCTGCCGAGCCCCTGATTACAGGGGCGTCTGAGAGGAACCGAATTGATTAGAAAAAGGGAGAGATCGACATGAAATACGATTTTGCAGAGATCGAGAAAAAATGGCAGGAGAGATGGGAGCGGAGCAAGCCCTATGCCGCCGTGACGGGCGACGAAAAGCCGAAGTTCTACGGGCTGATAGAGTTCCCCTATCCCAGCGCGGCCGGACTGCACGTCGGCCACCCCAGACCCTTCACCGCCATCGACATCGTCACGCGCAAAAAGAGGATGGAGGGCTGCAACGTCCTTTTCCCCATCGGCTTCGACGCCTTTGGCCTGCCCACCGAGAACTAAGCCATA
>JAYFNM010000091.1:0-19124 GCA_034933465.1 Oscillospiraceae bacterium
GTTGAAGGTGTTGAACATGTCGCGCTCGGGGATGGAGCCGGTTTCGGCAAGAAGCTCGAATATCGGCGGGACGCGCACGGCCGCGCGCTCGATCACCGCGCCGAGACCGGCGGGGATGCTGCGCGGGATGTTCTCATAGAAGCCTCCGCCCGTGATGTGCGACACGCCCCTGACGGCGATCTCCTCGAACAGCGCGAGCATGGGCTTTACGTATATCCTTGTCGGCGCGAGCAGCGTCTCGCCGATGCTTTTGCCGCCGAGGGCTTCGAGCGGGGTCTTGATGTCGGCGCGCTCCACGTCGAACACCTTGCGCACGAGGGAGAAGCCGTTGGAGTGCAGGCCGCTCGAGGGGAGCGCTATCACCGCGTCCCCCGGGCGCATGGCGCTGTTGTCGATGATCTTTTTCCTGTCTACGACGCCGACCGAGAAGCCCGCGAGGTCGTATTCGTCCTCGGGATAGAAGCCCGGCATCTCGGCGGTCTCGCCGCCGATGAGCGCCGCGCCGCTCTGCACGCAGCCCTCCGCGACGCCCGCGACTATCTGCGCGATGCGCTCCGGCAGGTTTTTGCCGCAGGCGATGTAATCGAGAAAGAACAGGGGCTTTGCGCCGCAGCAGATGATGTCGTTGACGCACATGGCCACGCAGTCTATGCCGACGGTGTCGTGCCTGTCCATCAGGAAGGCGAGGCGGAGCTTCGTGCCGACGCCGTCCGTGCCGCTGACGAGGACGGGGCGCTCCATGCCCGCCGTGTCCAGCTCGAACAGGCCGCCGAAGCCGCCGACATCCGAGCAGACGCCGGAGGTCAGGGTTCGCGCGATGTGGCTCTTCATCAGTTCTACCGCGCGGTATCCGGCCTCGATATCGACCCCGGCGGCGGCGTAGGAAGCGGAGTGGCTTTTGCTCATGTCCTCGTTCTCACTTTCAAATCTTTATTTGCGGGAGTTGAGTTTTCTGTCCTTTTCGAGCGCCTCCTCCGTGGCGAGGCGGCGAAAATCGTCGAGCTCGGCCGCGAGCGCGTCGTCGCCGAGGGCGAGTATCTCGACCGCGAGAATGGCGGCATTTTTCGCCCCGTCTATGGCGACGGTGGCAACAGGGATGCCGGAGGGCATCTGCACCGTCGAAAGGAGGGCGTCAATGCCGCCAAGCTGAGCAGATTTTATGGGTATGCCGATGACGGGCAGGGTGGTGCCCGCGGCGAGCGCGCCCGCCAGATGCGCCGCCATCCCGGCCGCCGCGATTATCACGCCGAAGCCGCGCTCTCTCGCCTCCAGCGCGAACTGCCGCGCCTCAACGGGGGTGCGGTGGGCGGAGAAAATGTGCGTTTCATAGGGCACGCCGAAGCCCGCGAGCACCTCGGCCGCATTGTCTACCACGGGCAGGTCGCTGTCGCTGCCCATTATAAGCCCAACTTTTTTCACGGTGTTACCTCCTGTGTTCGTGGAGCAGAATAGAAAAAGAGCGCACTCCACACTCGGTCAAGTATTGAGTACGCCCAGACGGTCGGCAGTTTCCGGCGGGCTGGTCCATGTGGTGCTCCACTTTAATCCGTCAGAGCCAGCCGCCTTGTATCAAATTCTGACCCTAAGATAACACGCCCGAGCCTCGCCTGTCAAGCGAAAGCCGGGTCGGCGCGAGACATTTTTGCCGAAAAAGCGCCAAGAAAATTGTGCATATTTACGGGCAACGCGATTTTCCCATCTTGACAAGCGCCGATAAAGCTCCGTATAATGCAGACAAAAGATAACACCGGGGGGTACGGTCATGCTCAGTCCGAAGGAATTCATCCGCTGCTACGCCGATATCGGCGCGGCGAAGACCCGCACCGGCGCGACGCGCCTGCTGCTGCTCGCGGTGCTGGCCGGCTTTTTCATCGCCATAGCGGGCTCGGCGACAAACGTCGCCGCCCATAGCCTGAGCTCCGTTTCGGCCGCAAAGGCGGTCTGCGGCGCGCTCTTCCCCTTTGGCATAATCATGGTCGTCCTGACCGGGGCGGAGCTCTTTACCGGCAACTGCCTCATCACGGTCTCCGTGCTCGACGGGACGGCGCGCCTGTCCGGAATGCTGAGGAATCTCGCCATAGTATACCTCGGCAACTTCATCGGCGCCGCGCTGACGGCGGCCGCCTGCGTGTATTCCGGCCAGCTCGACATGTCCGGCGGGGCGCTCGCGGTGTACACCGTGCGCATAGCCGCGGCGAAATGCTCGCTCGGCTTCGGGAAGGCGCTGCTGCTCGGCGTGCTGTGCAACATCCTCGTCTGCGTCTCGGTCTACTGCGCGCTCTGCGCGAAGTCCGTCCCCGGCCGCGCGGTCGGCGCGCATCTGCCGGTCTGCATTTTCGTGATCTGCGGCTTCGAGCACAGCATAGCGAACATGTATTACATCCCCGCGGGGCTGCTGGCTCTGCGCGTCCCAAGGTACGCGCAGCTCGTCTCCGAGGCGGGCGTAGAGCTGTCCCGGCTCACGGCGGGGAGCTTCCTGCTCAATAACCTTCTGCCCGTGACGCTGGGAAATATCCTCGGCGGGCTGGGCTTCGCGGCGCTGATGTGGTACTGCTTCGGCGGAAAGGACAGAACATGAACGACAGCCTTTCAAAAAAGACCTGTGAGGAATTCACGGCGCTTCTCGCCTCCGACGCGCCCGTGCCGGGCGGCGGAGGGGCGGCGGCGCTGACGGGCGCGCTCGCGGCCGCGCTCTGCTCCATGTCCGCGCGCTTTACCCTCGGGCGGAAGAAATTTGCCGCCGTCGAGGGGGAGGCCGGGCAGATAGCCGGGCAGGCGGAGGCGCTGCGTCTGCGCCTGCTCGCGCTCATCGACGCGGACGCCGCCGCCTTTATCCCGCTGTCGGCGGCCTGCGCCGTGAAGCGGGACGAGCCGGGGCGGGAGGAGCTGCTGCGCGGCGCGTCTCTCGCCGCCTGCGCCGCGCCTCTGGAGACGCTGCGCTGCTGCTGCGAGACGGTCGGCCTGCTCGAGCGTATGCTGGAGATAGGAAATCCCATGCTCGTCTCCGACCTGGGCTGCGCCGGCGCCGTCTGCGAGGCGGCGATGCAGTGCGCGGCGCTGAACGCGTATGTAAACACAAGAGCCTACCCGGACGATGCGCAGGCCGCGCGGATAAACGCGGAGGTCGGGGACAGACTCGGGGAATATGCGCCGCGGGCGCGGAGGCTGATCGCCCTCGTGACCGGGCGTCTGGAGAAGTGATGGCTGAGATAATGAGCGGCGCGCCCGTCGCAGCGCTTATAACGGAGCGGCTTTCGCAGCGGCTCCCGGCCCTGCTCGCGCAGGGCGTGACCCCGCGCCTCGCCATAGTGCGCGTGGGCGGGGACGGCGGCAAGACGGCCTATGAGCGCTCGGCGAAGAAGCGCTGCGAGGCGCTGGGTCTGTCGGCCGTGAGCTTCGTTCTGCCGGAGGACGTCGGGCAGGGCGAGCTGATGGAGCTGATCGCCCGGATAAACCGGGACGACGCCATCCACGGCTGCATCCTCCTGCGCCCCCTGCCGCCGCAGCTCGACGAGGACGCCGCCTGCGAGGCGCTGCTGCCGGAGAAGGACGTGGACGGCGTGACCTCCATGTCGCTCTTTTCGGTGTTTTCGGCGCGAAAGGGCGGCTTTGCGCCCTGCACGGCGCAGGCCTGCATGGAGCTGCTCGACTATTACGGCTGCACCTTCCGCGGGCTTCGCGCGGCGGTCATAGGCCGGAGCCTCGTGGTGGGCAGGCCGCTGGCGATGCTGTTACAGGCGCGGGACGCGACCGTCACCATGTGCCACAGCAAGACCACCGGCCTTGCGCGCATCTGCCGCGAGCAGGATATCATCGTCGTCGCGGCCGGGCACGCGGGGCTGATAAACAGGAGCTTCGTCGCCCCCGGCCAGACCATAGTCGATGTCGGCATCAACGTCGGCTCCGACGGCAGGCTCTGCGGGGACGTGGAGCTCGCCTCGGTCGAGCCGATAGTCCGCGCCGTCAGCCCGGTGCCGGGCGGCGTCGGCGCGATAACCACGGCGATGCTCGCAAGCCACCTTGTACAGGCCGCGTCGGCGCGGCTGAAATAGGATACGGTTCAAGTCAGAGTAGGAGCAGCGCGTTAATCGGGGCTAAGAGCCCGGTTTAAGTGCCGTGGGATGGGAAGTTGTCCACGGACGAAACGCTTTTTCGCGTGCGGTGCTGCCTCCGCTTCCGCTGCCACCTGAGGAAGGGCTCCTTTCGTGGCACTGTCGCGAAAGGAGTTTTTTTATGAAAACAAGACAGCTCGCGCTCGACGCGATACTTGCGGCCATGTGCGCCGTGCTCGGCGCGGTGTCCATCGACCTCGGCAACCTGAAGATAAGCTTTGAAAGCCTGCCGGTGCTGCTCGGCGCGCTGCTGTTCGGCCCGCTCGACGCTCTCGCCGTCGGCGGCGTCGGGACGCTCATATATCAGCTCCTGCGCTACGGCGTCACGGTCACGACGCCGCTGTGGATGCTGCCGTATATGCTCTGCGGCGCGCTGACGGGCTGGTACGCGAAAAGCCGGGGCTTTCTCCTCAGCCGGAGGCAGCTCGCCGCGGCCGTGTTCGCCGCGAGTCTGCTGGTCTTCGCGCTCAACACCGCGGTGCTCTACGCCGACAGCCTCATCTTTGGCTATTATTCGGCGGCCTTCATCTTCGGCAGCCTGCTGCCGCGCCTGCTTATCTGCCTTGTGAAGGCGGCGGCGTTCACGGCCGTGCTGCCCACGCTTTTGCGCGCGTCGGACAGGGCGCTGCACCGCTGAAAGGGAAAAGGACATGGATAAACAGACGCAGCGCTCCGCGGCGCTCTCGGCGCGGCGGAGCCTCACGGCGGACGAGCGGCGCGCAAGCAGCGCCGCGATATGCGCGGCGCTGCTTGCGCTGCCAGAGCTTGCGGCGGCAAGGACGGTGCTCTCGTACCTTGCGCTGCCCGACGAGGCGGAGCTGTCCGCGCTCCACGCCGCGCTGCGCGACAGGGGCGCTGAGATAGCCTTCCCGGCGACGCTCGCGCGCGGCGTGATGGAGGCGCGCCTCCCGACGGGGGAGGGCGGTCTGCGCGCCGGACGCTTCGGCATTATGGAGCCGGACGCGGAGCGCTCGCGGCTCGTCGCGCCGGGGGAGCTTGACCTTGTCCTCGTCCCCTGCGTCGCGTTCGACGCGTCGTGTATGCGGCTCGGCCACGGCGGCGGCTATTACGACCGCTACCTTGCGCGCTGCCCCGGCGCGCTGAAGGTGATCGCCGCCTTTGAGGCGCAGCGGCTGCCCGAGCTCGCGGCGGACGGCTTCGACCGGCGCGCCGACCTCGCCGTCACGGAGAGAGCCGTGTACAGGGCGAGATAAAAATCCGGACAAAAAAGCCTGCCATTCTACGCCCTGAGCTCGGGACGGCGGGCTTTTTTGCGCCCTTTTCCGGCGCGTTTCGACCGCGCCCGGACGCCGCGGCAAGCCTTGAACCGGACGCATACTATTAAATATGGGAATAAAGCTTCGCGTTAAATTTCACCAAATATGTAAAATAATTGTTGTTATGTAAATAACAGCAATTATTTTATGCCGTAAAGAAAGACACTGATAAAAATAATTTGATTTTAAAGAAGATAAGCTCTTGATTTATCTTCGAGGGGGAGTTACACTCTATTCAACTAATGTTACACACAAAGCAATTCCAAAAAAATGCCGATTATTCCATACATCTACATATCCGATTGGACAGAACTTCAATGAGTGGAACTTTCAGGAAAATCTGGAGCGTTTTTTCATCCCTGCTTGTCGTCGCGGCGGTCTTGCTGGCGCTGTTGCTCGTGGGCGTACGGCTCTTCGGGCTGCAGGTGTTCACGGTGCTCTCCGGTTCGATGGAGCCGACCTATCATACCGGCTCCGTGATATATGTCAAGGCGGTTGACCCCTTCGCGCTGAGGGAGGGCGACGTCATCACCTTCATGCTCGATGAGGACACGGTCGCCACCCACCGCATCGTCGGCATAGTTCCGGACGAGAGCGACACCTCCGTCATCCGCTTTCGCACCAAGGGCGACGCGAATGACGCCGAGGACGGCTCCCTTGTCCATTATAAAAATGTTATCGGCAGCCCGGTGTTTACCATCCCTGAGCTCGGGTATTTCGCAAGCTTTGTGCAGCAGCCGCCGGGGATGTACGTCGCGATCTCCGCCGGCGCGCTCATCCTGCTGCTGATGTTCCTGCCGGAGCTGATAGGCGCCATGAAAGGCGACAGACCCGCGGCAGCGAAGGAGGAGAGGCGCCGGAGCGGCGGCGGAAAGCATTCCGCGTAAGCCCCGCTTTTCAAGTCATCTATAGCATCAAGGCAATACAGACGCATGACCAGTCCCCGCGCAGGGGCGCGCCCATGTGTGCGCCAGCCGTAATATCGGAATACATTATAGGAGGAAAGAATCAAATGAAGAAAACACTTACCATCGTTCTGGCGTTCGTTCTCGTTATCGCCATGTCCGTAGCCGGTACCTTCGCGTACCTGACCAGTCAGGATTCCGTCACCAACACCTTCACCGTCGGCAAGGTGAAAATCACTCTCGACGAGGCCAAGACCAGCGTCTATGGCGTAGTTGATGCAGCTGCGACAGCCCGTGTTAAGGCCAACGAGTACAAGCTGATAGCCGGTCATGAATATGTCAAGGATCCTATCGTTCATGTTGATGCCGACAGCGAATCCTGCTGGCTCTTCATCAAGGTCGAGGACGGCATTGCCGCGCTCGAGGCTGATACTACTATTGCCGCTCAGCTTGCCGCCGCCGGCTGGACACCTGTTGCTGCCGGCTCCAATATCTATGCTTATAAAGAATTCGTTGCTTCCGGTGCGAATGTACCTACCTTCGCGACCTTCAAGATTCTTGGAACGAAAACCGAAACTGAATTGAACGCTTTCAAGGATGCCAAGATAGTTGTCACCGCATTTGCCGTGCAGGCTGACGGCTTTGCAACTTCCGCCGCCGCATATGCGGCGAACACGGGCGTTGTCAAGTAATCTCCCACTGATCCTGTACCCCAAAGGCTGAACGAGCCTTTAAAAATATTTATTACATAAGGAGAAAAAGACTGATGAAGAAGAAAATCTTAGCGATTTCCCTGGTCGTCGCGATGCTGGCCGTCGCCATCATCGGAGGTACCCTGGCCTATTTCACCGACACCGACAATGAAAAAAATACGTTTACCGTTGGCAACGTTGCCATCGATCTGCACGAAGCCAATAAGGACGGCGCTATTGACAATGCTTATCACGAATGGTTGAAAGGTAAGGTTCTGATGCCCGGTGACAACCAGACCAACACCATTGCCAAGAGGGTGTATGTTGAAAACACAGGCAAGAGCGCTGCCTATGTCCGGGTACATATTGCTATCCCCTCCGTTCTTGATAATGCTTCTCCCGCTTTTGACGCTTCCAAGAACCTGCTGCACTTCAATAACACCACCGAATCCATGGCAGTTGGCAAATGGAACTGGGGCACGAAGTATGATGCAGCCCGTAACGGCTACACCGCTTCCGGCGATACCTGGAACTACTATACAACTAACGTCAACGGCATTGATTATAACGTCTATGTTGTGACCTACGAGACCGCGCTGGCGCCCGGTGGCTTTACCGATGATGCCATGCATCAGGTCTATCTGTACAAGGATGTAACCAATGCGGACATTGCTTTAGCCAACGAAACGCTGCACGGTAACTGGAATATACTGGTCTTTGCTGAAGGCTGCCAAGTCGACGGATTCACTGATGCTTTTGCTGCTCTGAATACGCAGTTCGGCCTTCCCGGAAATTATAACGCCTTTCAATAAGTGATTACCCATATATCCCTGCGCCCCCCAAGGGCGCAGGGCATAGAAGAATACCCGGAGCTAAACCCTCCGGATATCCTTCTATGCCGCGCCCTTTAAAGAGGTTTACATAAGTGCACGGCAAAATGACATAAACAAAGCGAAACCCCGAGATCGGCATATACCTGGCGAATTTGTTTTGCATCCCCACAACTGCGCGGCGAAACTGCAGATCGCCGCGAGGCGGGGAGAGAGGAGCACACATGAGCAAAAAGAGGATTTTTGTAATCGCGCTTCTGGTCTGCTGTCTTGCCCTTGCCGCGACCGGCTCGCTCGCCTACTTCACGGCCTCCGAGACGGCGCACAACGTCATCACCTCCGGCAACATAGCGATAGAGCTGCAGGAGCTGATGATGAAGCAGGACGAGGAGGGCGCTCTCGTGCCCTTTGAGAGCCCCGTCAACGTCATGCCCGGCGCGGAGCTCAGCAAGATAGTCCAGGTGAAGAACACCGGCAACAGCGACGCATGGGTCAGGGTCAGCGTGGACAAGGCGATAGAGCTCGCCTCGGATATCGCGGGCTTCGAGCCGGATACGGCGCTCGTCGCGCTCGACCTGAACACGGCCGAGTGGACGGAAAAGGACGGGTTTTATTACTATAACGCCGCCCTCCGCCCCGGCGAGACCACCGTCCCCCTGTTTACCACCGTCACCTTTGCGGGCTCCGGGATGGGCAACGAGTATCAGAACAGCACCGCCGTCATCAGCGTGAAGGCGGACGCGGTGCAGACGGCCAATAACGGCGCGGCGGCCACCGACGCCGCCGGTTGGCCGAAGGCGTGAGAGGAGGATAAAGCATGAAAAGTAAATTCAGCAAGCTTCTTGCCATAGTCCTCTGCCTAGTGATGGCCGTCGGCTCCGTGGCCGGGGTCGTAGAGCCGACCGCTGACACCGTGACAGTCACAGTGAACTTCGTGTATGACAGCAACAAAGCAATGGTATCCCAGCCGTACTCCGCGCAGATAGCAAAAGGCACAGAATTTAAACAGAACGTGGCGGCTCCGAAAATATCCAACTACTCGGTAGATACGACAATAAGCGAGGGACTTGGTACAGGAATAAGCTATGTCGAGGACGCGGAGCATAACGGTTCCGTGGCGTTTGACCTTGCCGGAGTGACGAGCGATATCACCGTGACCCTCTACTATGTGGCAGGACAGACGACATATAAAGTGCACTACTGGCTACAGAATCTGGAAAATGATGAATATACTGAGGCTTCCGATTCTCCTGCCTCTGTTACCGGCGACGTCGATGCATATACAAACGCGCAGGACAGACAGTATGAGGGCTTTATTTGTCAGGGGATTCCACAGAGCACAATTGCCGGAGACGGCTCTACGGAGATAAATATATATTATAACCGCATATACTGCACAGTCGTTTTCGATGCAAAAGGAGGAATAGACGGGCCTGCTCCGCTATACATAAAATATGGCACAGTTCTTTCCGACATTCCGGCCTCGCCCACAAGAGCAGGGTATAATTTCAACGGCTGGTCTCCGGAAATCAATACGACTGTTACGTCAGATGTGACATACGCAGCTAAATGGGAAGAAAAATCAGCGACAGCCGACTATACAATAGTTTTTTGGGGACAGAACGCAAACGCTGAGGACGAGTATTCGTACCTGTCGTCTCATGAGGCATGGGGAAATGTCAACAGCACGGTAAATTGGGATGAAAGCACGGCTATCGGCGTACATGAGCACACGCTTGAGTGCTATGGTCTGAGCGCGGACGCCGTGGCTGTTGACCCCAATGACGGATACGGCGATAACGATGCAAAAAATCATTTTGAGGGTTCAAGCCTACAAAGCTATTTGGTGAACGGTTCAGTCTGCATGTATAAAGACGGGGTTGGCGGTGGGAAATTCAACTATTACTACTTCCTTTACGTTAACGGAAATTATTATGTTTTAAACGAAGAACAGTATAACTCGCTGAAGGCTGATGAAGGGCACTCGGTAGATGATGGCCGGGACACCTACTCTGTGTGCGCGGCAATAGAAACAAGCTGCACTCATGCTGCAAACTCGAATACGACCATGGCGTCTATCCGTCCAGACACAAGCAAATGGAAGTACTCTACGTCTGAAGAAGTTGTTATCAATCCCGACGGCAGCACAGTCCTGAATGTGTATTTCAATCGCGTTGAATATACGCTCACATTCAATTATGATTATGATTATTATTACAACAACTATAAGAAGAGTTCAACGATCACTGCCAGATGGGGTCAGAATATTGACGCTGAGTACAAAGCAATCGCTGACAGTGCGGGAAGCACCTTTTGGTCGGCGAAAAAAAACGGTTATGGTCCGTATACAAACTATTTTGGCGTGATGCCGGTAGGAAATGCGACATATTATAATAGAGGCCTAACCGGTTCCTCCGGTACAATGACCTATTACATGGAGGACCTCAACGGTGCATATCAGGCTGCTTTTCAGGTGAATGGTGTCGGCGGTTATACAGTAACTGATGAAGACAGGTATCAGTTTGAGGGCTTCGCCTATGACCATGGAACAAGTAATGGCTCTAAATGCGCGGGAGCAAAATTCTATTATAAGCGCAACTCGTATAATCTTAGTTTCTATTCCGCAAGCAACAGTACTGCGGATAAGACGGTAAAGCCCCTGTATCAACAGAACCTCGGCAGCTTTGACTATACGCCGACGAGTAAACCGGCTACAGTTGAGAGCGACGCCGTGTTCGCCGGATGGTATCAGAATCCTGAGTGTACCGGAGAGCAGTTCATCTTGTCGGAATATACAATGCCCTCCAATGATTTAGCGCTGTATGCCAAGTGGGTCAACCGAAGCTATACAGTTACAACGTATACCGACTCCAGCATGAAGACGAAGTATATCTATGATGGGTATACCGGCGCTCAGTCGGTGGAAAAATATAAAACTGGAGCAGCGCCAACCGACCCGACAAAAGATAGCGAAGTGTTCGTGGGCTGGTTCTATCTCGATGAAAACGGAACGGAACAGCTGTTTTCGTTCACAATGCCGGTCACCAGAGACTATGCTCTTTATCCTAAGTTCTCAGATGAAGTTATGGTCACGTATACCGTGCATTATTATCTTGAGGGTTCAACGACTAAGCTTGCGGACGATCGTACGAATTCTGTGAAATTCGGCACAACCGTTACAGAAAAAGCAAAAATGGGCACAGACCTTAATCTTGTAACTTATCCAAACAACTATTTCCCCGATAAGACCAGCACCTCTGTTGTCGTTAACAGCTTAAGTCAGGAAATCATTTTTTACTACAGGGAAGGGGCTACTGTTCCGTACACAGTCAACTACCAGGACGAGAACGGCAAAAAGCTTATAGCAGACAAAGTGGTGACAGATAATAAACACTCCATCGTTACAGAAACCTATGTGCCTATTGACGGTTATACTCCAAAGCAATTCCAGATAACAAAAGAGCTTGGCTATGGTGGGGGAGACGAAAATGTGTTGATTTTTGTCTACGAGCTCAATTTAACGAGCCTGACGATCACTAAGACCGGCGCAGTCAGGGATACTGATGGATTCATTTTTAATGTTACAGGAGATGACAATTCTTCGTTTAAGGTTTCCGTTATGGGCAACAGTGGTGTAACCATAACCGGATTGAAGGTTGGTACAAAATATACAGTCACAGAAGAATCAACATGGTCTTGGAGATACTCGGCAGAACCGCAAGAAATTACACTTGTGACTGATGCTCAGAGCAACAATGTGACTATTGCGAATAGCGTAGCAAAGACTTACCTGCTCGACGGCAGCGCATACGCACAGAATACCTCGGCGGCTTATACAGCGCCGGTGACTAAGTGAAAAGGGGGGAGACAGTGATGTATAACGGAAATCATGCGGCGCCCCGAAGGGATGCGGCAGACAGCGGCCGGAGCGCCCGGCGCTTTGCCCGCGGCGCAAGCCCGCTGCTGCTCGCCCTCTGCCTCGTCCTGCTCGTCGGTCTCGCCGTCGGCGGCACAGTCGCCTGGCTAAACGCCACGAGCGAGCCCGTGACCAACGACATGACCCCCGGCAAGGTGCCCATCACTATCGAGGAGACCTTTGACGGAGCGGCAAAGAGCGGCGTAACCATCAAAAACACCGGCAACATAGACGCGTATATCCGCGTCGCGATAGTAGCCAACGCCGTGGACGCGGACGGCAACGTCACCGCGGGCAGCGCGCCGACCGTTACACCAACGAGCGCATGGACACAAGTCGGCAATTACTGCTACTACAACGGCACGGTAGCGCCCGGCGAGAGCACAAGCGTACTCTTTGAGGGCAGCGTCGATGTCTCCAATGCCGAGATAAACATCCTCGCCGAGTCGATACAGGTGCTCGGCGGCACGACCGGCGACGGTACGGCGGCGCAAGACGCCTGGGGCGTGTCGTTCAACGGCACGACCTGGACGGCAACGGCATAAGGGGGTGCGGATATGAAAAAAACCATTAAAACTCTGTCCGTCCTCGCGCTGGCGCTGGCGCTCCTGCTCGGCCTGAGCGCCGTCGCCTTCGCGGAGTCCTCCGTCTCCTACAAGGGCGGCGCGGAGAAGTTCGTCTTCCTCGAGGGCGGCGCGTACACGGACACGGATATGTTCGGCGGCTTCAAGGGCGTCATGCCCGGAGACGAGCTGACGCAGAAGGTCACCGTCAGGAACAGCTTCACCGACGTGGAGTATGTCAAGATATACCTGCGCGCCGTGCCGCACGGGGTGGACAACGCCCTCAGCGAAAATGTCGCCGCCGGGACAGACCTTGCGGCCATGCAGGATTTCCTCTCCCAGCTGTCCATGACCGTCAAGCAGGGCGACAAGCTTCTTTTCAGCGCCAGCCCCGCCGAGCTTGGCGGCCTGAGCGACAAGGTGCTCATCGGCGCGTTTCAGGGCAACGCCAGCGTTGACCTCACCGTGACGCTCAGCGTCCCGGAGGAGCTCGGCAACGAGTACATGGACAACATCGGCGAGGTGGACTGGGAGTTCACCGCCGAGGAGATACCCTACACCAAGCCCAAGACCGGCGATGAGAGCAGCCTCACGCTCTGGCTCGCCGTCATGGGCGCGAGCCTCCTGATAGTCGCGGCGGCCGTGTTCTTCTTCATCAAAAAGAAGAAAAAGGCCGAGTGACAGACAGCGGCCTGATATAACAAAAAAGCCTGCCAGGGAAGTCGAAACGACCTCCCTGACAGGCTTTTGCGGCGTTATTACTCGTTTTCTATCCTTATCTGGCACATTTTCATCGCCTCAAGGGCGGTGCGGTGGCTCTCCGGCGTGACGCCCGCGCAGCAAACGGCGTCCACCGTGATGGGCAGCTCCGGCAGAAAGGCCTTGATGAGCAGCGCGTTTGAGATGACGCAGATGTCCGTGCAGACCCCGACGAGGGTCACGCCGCCGACAGGCTCGTCCCCGTTCATATCCCACAGCAGCTCGCCGAGCTCTCTTGAGCCGAAGGTCGGCTTGCATATCGCGGGCTCCGTGCGCAGCGCCTCAAGCTCCTCGCACAGCTCCCAGCCCTGCGTACCGCGGATGCAGTGCGGCACGGGCAGGTTCCGCCCCTCCTGCGTGGAGAGATAGGAGGGCTGATGGGTGTCCATGGTGAAAAACACGCGGCCGCGCCAGCCCCTTATCTTCTCCGCGACCCTCGGCACGATTTCGCGCGCCTGAGGCGTGCCGAGCGCGCCGTCGATAAAATCGTTCTGCATATCCACAACGATAAGGATATCCCGCATTATGCACCTCCTGCGCTTTACGCGCGGCCTCTGATGATCTCTATCCAGTAGCCGTCCGGATCCTCGATAAAGTACACGCCCATGGCGCTGTTCTCGAAACAGATGCAGCCGAGCGCGGCGTGTCTGGCGTGGGCGGCGTCGTAATCCTCCGTCTCGAAGCAGAGGTGAAACTCGCCCTCGCCGAGATCGTAGGGCTTCGCCCTGTCGCGCAGCTCCGTCAGCTCCAGCGTGAAATCGCTCGCGCCGTCGCCGAGGAAGACGAGCCGGAAGCCGCCGTCCTGCGCCTTCTTCTCGCGCACGGGCTTGAGCCCCAGCGCCTCGTCGTAGAATTTGAGACTGCGCTCCATGTTGAGGACATTGAAATTAAAGTGGTTGAACCTGAACATATTCCGCCCTCCTTTGAATTGAAAGTGTCTGTATTATACCCCTTTGCGCCGCGCGCGGTCAAGTGTGCGTCACAGCTCTATGACGCGCGGCGTCTCGTCCGGGTCGTGGCTTGCAACGACGGCGGCGCAGCCGGGGCGAAGGCTCATCTCCCGTATCCACTCGAGCGATTTCCGCTGCGCGACGGGGTTGAAGCCGAAGCCCGGTATCCGCAGCTCCTCCCAGGAGCGGCGGGAGAAGGCGGCGTCCGAGGTCAGCAGCGCGAACCGGCCGCCGCTGGTTATCAGCGGCGCGAACAGGCCGTCGCAGTGCCCCGGAACGCTCACGAGCTGCACGCTCCCGTCGCCGAACAGGTCGTACGACCAGCGCCGGGGGCCGAGCTCGGTGCCCTTAAACCAGAACACCTCTATCGGGTAGTCCGCCCAGAGCCGCTGCGGCTGGCGCAGGCGGTATACCGTCCGCACCGCCCACCAGCGCTCCTCCTCGGAGCCGAGGATGCGCTTCGCGCCGCGAAGCTCGCAGAGCGCGCCGATGTGGTCGGGGTCGAAATGCGTCAGCAGCACGGCGTCGAGCGCGTCCGGCCTTATCCCGAGCGCGGCGAGCTGTTCGCCTATCGACTGCCCCGGCGGGACGACGGGGCGGTAGAACGCGGCCAGGTGCGCGGGCAGCAGTGCGCGCACGGCCTTCGCGTCATAGCTGCCGTCGGGGCTGATGGCGCGGGGGAAGCCGGTGTCCACCAGCACGAGCCCCTTCGGGTGCTCTATGAGGTAGGCGCAGACGGGCAGCGTGACGCGCCCGCGCTCCCCGGTGAAGACCTCCTCCGCGAAGGAGACGGGCCTTTTCTCGTCGCCAGCGACGGCGCGGGAGGGGAGGGAGACGCTTCCGCAGCGCAGTATATGTATCTTGATTCTGAGATCATCCGGCATAAGCGCCTCCCGGTGGATTTGATAAGAAAAGTATAGCACGCCGGGCAAAAAAAGTACAGCATTCAGCCCGTAGACAAAGCCTCGCAGAGTTTTTCTCCCGCAGGAGAAAAAAGTTAAAAAAAGTTTTCCGCGGCGTGTACGTCGCGGAAAACACTTCTCGCTCCGTTTACAAAGTCATACTGACTTTGTAAACGAATTGAGCCCGCCGGCTTTGACCGGCGGGCTGTTATATTCACCTGTTCGCGGCGATGTTCCTGCCGCCGGCGTTCCAGAAGGCGCCGCCGGACTGATATTCGCTCTTGTCCGTGTCCGGGATCGGCTCAAAGTTGAAGCCGAGCACCTCGGCGCTCTGCGCGTCGATATAGCAGTCGTACTTTAACCAGTCTGTGCGGAAGCCGAGCTCGTACAGACCCGCGTCGCGGCGGGTGAAGGTACACATGGCCTCCTCATGGCTGAGCCCGGCGTACTCGAGAGCGGCGGACAGAGCCTCTGATGCTGTGATAAAGCTATCGTTGTTCATTGTTATTCCTTTCTCCGGGGACGCCGGACAGGCCGGCAACTGCGCCGGGCGGGTCGGTGCGTCCTTGAGCTGGCGCCGTCCGCGGGGGGGACCGCGGCCGGCGCGGGTACGGGTTGTTGCGGGGCGCCGATGGGGGGACCGGCGCCCCGCGCCCTCTGAGGACAGAGGGCATGAAAGGGGGGGTAAAAAACTCAGACAACAGCGCTGCTTTCGCTGCGGTCGTGGTTTAGCTGTTTAAGGCGCGGTCAGAAGTTGAAATACTGCTTTGCCCAGGTCTCCCAGGCGTCTGCCCAGTTTTCCCAGCTGTCGGAGTATCCCTCCGCCCAGGCCTGCAGCTCGCTCGCGTGATCTGCCGCCCAGGCCTTCCAGTCGCCGCCGTATTGCTCCGCCCAGGTTTCCCACTCGTCGGCGTGAGCCTCGGCCCAGGCCGCCCACTCGTCGGAGTACTGCTTTGCGAGATCCTCTATGCCGTCGGCATATTCGCGGGAGCTGGACACTATCTCGCCCGTGAGGGCGTTGATATCGTAGCTGTACTGGTATTCGCCGGAGCCGAACTCTATCTCGTAGACCATGAGCCCGTCGGAGAGGTCGAACTCGCTTTTGACGCCGTTGACGGCGTCGCCCGTGAGGCCGGAGTGGCCGAGCGCGCTGCTCAGTGCGCTGTCCTGCCCGATATATTTTCCGTCGCTCGGCGTGCCGACGGCGCTCAGGCTGCTCAGCACGAGCTCGCGGGTGCTGCGGATGAGGTTGAGGTCGTTTATGCTCAGCGCCGCGAGCTGGTCTGTGCTGTAGCGGCTGCTCTGCCCGGCGATGTCGCTTATGAGCTGCGCCTTGCCGGTGGAAATGCCGTACTGCTCGGCGAGCGCTTTGAGCTCCTCCCCGGCGGAGACGGTCTGGCTCAATACGGAGCCGGATATCTCGTCGCGCTTGAGGAGGCTGTCTATCTCCTCGCCGAGGCGGCTTTGCAGCGCGGAGGCATCGAGCGGGTTTTCGCCGTCTACCGTCAGCAGGATGGAGTTGGCGCTGGCGCTGAGATAGCCGGACTTTACCATGGCGCCGACCACGGCGCTGACGGCGAGGTCGATGCTGCTGCCGGAGAGGTCGAGGCTCGCGACGACGGCCTCGGCGTCGCTGTTTTTGGCCTCCACCTTGATGACCTTGTCGTTGCGGTTGACCTGTATTTCCACGCTTGGATTCACGTCGAGCGACACGACCGCCGTCGGCGTATGCGAGACGCGGAAGGCGACGGTGCCCGCCGCGGCAGATATAACGAGGGCGAGGGCGGCCGCGAGACTGACCGCGGTTCGCCAGAAGGGCTTGCGGCTCCTGCTGCTGATGACTGTCACATTTCCCCGCTGCGCGCCGCAGTCGGAAAGGACAGAATCCAAAACGTCCGGTGTGAGACGTTCAAATGCGCGCTTGACCCGCCGGTCGAGCTGACTGTCATTCATTAAAGACTCTCCTTTTCCAAAACGGTTTTCATCTTTTTTGAGGCTCTTGAGTACTTGGACAGAACGGTCGCAAGGGGAATATCGAGAAATTCCGCGATCTCTCTGTGCTTAAATCCCGCGACGGCGTGCAGCAGAAGGATGTTTCTCTCCTCGCCGGAGAGCGCCTCCATGCAGGTACGCACCGTGAGCCTGTCGTCCTCGGACAGACCGCCGCGGCTCTGTAAAAACGGTTCCCAGTCCTCCTCGGGGATATCGGCCGCGCGCCTTCGCTCCTGCAGGCTGCGAAAGCAGAGGTTTCGCGCGACGGTCATTATCCATGCCATGGGCTTGCCTGAACTCCTGTATCCTGCGGCCGCGGAGTAGATATTCAGGAAGCAGTCGTGCAGGGCGTCCTCTGCGTCCTGCCTGTTCTTAAGCACCGAGAGCGCGTAGGCGTAGACGGAGCCGCTGGCCGCGAGATAGAGCCGTTCGAAGGCTTCGCTGTCGCCCTCGGCCGTACCCGCGATGTATTCGTCCAGCGCTTTATTGTCCCTGCCGGTCCGCCCATTTACCGACGTCTTGTAAATGACAGACATTGCATCACTCCTTTTGCTGCCGTGTGCTCTCATACGGTTAATACCGCAGCGCGGCGTTTTATTGCACCCGAGGCAAAATTTCTTTTTTTTGCCTCCGCGGGATAGCCGCGCCGGCGAAAAAAAGTTCCTTCGAGCCGACGGAGATCGGGCTCGTAAGAACTGTAATTAATAAAGAGTGTCAGAGCTCCTCTGCGCGGGATGAACCGTCCGGCGCGCGCGCCGGTACCGCCTGAAATCCCTCGGAACGCTCTTTTTCGAGCTGCTCTATCCCAAGCCGTATCAGCTCGACTGTGGCCTCGGAACGGGTCTGAAAGCGGTTGAGAAAGCGAAAGTTTTCTATCTCGTCGAACATGCTCTCATCGACCGACACAGTGTAGCGCACCCGTTTTGTCGCCATATAAAATCACCTCGCTTTAAAAAATACATTTTAATTATACGCCGGAAAATCATTCTTGTAAATAGCGGCCGATATGCCGATAATCCGGAGGCCGTTTTCAAAGGGCAATTTTCTTGGCGGAGCCTTTACGGGAAAGCCGAAAAAAATTATTGACAGCAGCACTCAAAAAAAGATATTATGAACCGGCGGTTCACCGAACCATATTAAACGAATTTTGCCGGATAAATGGTGGGCGGGCGAAAAAAACGGCAGCTTTTCCAACGGTTTTCTTCTGTTTTTCTCCGAGAGCTTTTTCGGAAAAAAAGGGTATCGGCGGCAAAAAAACCACAGGTCACGCGTTAACATTTTTATTGACAGAAATTCGGGGACTGTGATTTTGCAAAAAAACGGAGGGGAAAAGACAAAAAACTTTGTCAAAAATGACCAACAAGTGAATCTCGGGTTCAGTGCACCAACCCGTTCGGAGGGAAGCGCGAAAAGCGGGAGAAAAGCAGGCTTTTTTTCAAAATGGTGACAAAATGGTGATTTTAAATATTAATTAAAAAAGTATTGACAATGTGCCGGATGTGTATATACTGATAAGAGAGGTTCACTGCACCGTGAAATAGAGCTTCGAAAGCCCACTTTATAATTACACCGCAAATCATGGTATTTTTTTATGAATTTTTTACCAAAACACAGCACATAACTCTTGACAGCTTGTGAAAAATGTATATACTCAGAATCAGAGGTTCACTGCATCGTGCCGTTAAGATTTTAGCGCGCAGACGGCGGCCGGCAGGCGAAGCCGCTCCGTTTTTTGAGAGCGTGCGCCCTGCTTTTTCACCTATATATAATTTGGAAAACAGACCCGCGAGGTCTTTGATACCGACGGCATATTTGCAGCTCCGATGCCCCGCAGACCCATGACTTTGAAGCCGGAGGGAAAGACGTTCGACAGCAAAAGCTGACGATGGATTTTGCATAGAGCGCTTCTTTTACGCACCACATGACTAAAACACTAAAACGAATCTGGAGCATCGGCTCAACGGTGCTCGTGGCGGCGGCGGTGCTGCTGGCGCTGCTGCTGGTGGGCGTCCGGCTGTTCGGCCTGCGGGTGTACACCGTGCTCTCCGGCTCGATGGAGCCGACCTATCATACAGGCTCGATAATAAAGGCTCTATGTCAATAGTTGGGGTAGAGCAAAAAGAAGAACCTAAAAAAAGGAGTAGTGTGGAGCGCCACATTACTCCTTTTATTAGGTGTCATGAAGCGCAATGAAGAATGCGGTTACGGAAACGGGAGAAGTTTCGT
>JAYFNM010000092.1:0-4182 GCA_034933465.1 Oscillospiraceae bacterium
CGTTTTTTCTTCTTTTCGCAATAAGTATACCGTTTTTCTCAGGCCTTGTCCATAGCGGCGGCGTTTTTTTAACGGCGCGCCCACGGGGAAATTGCTTTCCATTTTGCCGCGGCGGTGGTATACTTGGGGCAGTAAACGACGTCAGTATAAGGAGGTCAGTCATGTTATACAAAAACGCTTTTATTTTCTCACCCGAAGGGCGCTTTATCCACGGCAGCTTTCGCGTGGAGGACGGCCGCTTTACCGAAATACTCGACTGTGTGCCCGATGAGGACGGCCTCGACCTGGGCAGCGGCTTCGTTATACCCGGCCTTATAGACGTGCATAACCACGGTAATTCCGGCGCGGATTTCTCCGACGGGGACAGCGGCGGGCTTGAGCTCATCGCCCGCTATCTCGCGGCGAACGGCGTGACGAGCTTTGCCCCCGCCTCCATGACCCTGCCCTACGAGGTGCTTGAAAAGGCCTATGCCACGGCGGCCGCGCTGCACGCGAAGCGGCCGGAGGGCTGCTCGCGGCTGATGGGGATAAACATGGAGGGGCCTTTTTTCTCGATGAAGAAAAAGGGCGCGCAGAACGCGGAATACCTCCGCCTGCCGGACTTTGAGGCCTTCAAAAGGCTGTACGACGGCTGCGGCGGCCTGATACGGATAGCGGACGTCGCGCCCGAGCTCGACGGGGCGGAGGCCTTTATCCGCGAGGCCTCCCTCTTCTGCACGGTCTCCATCGCGCATACCGACGCGAGCTACGAGCAGGCCAGAGCCGGCTTTGAGGCCGGGGCGAGGCACCTGACGCACCTGTTCAACGCGATGCCCTCCATCCACCACCGCAACCCCGGCGTGATAGGCGCCGCCGCCGAGAGGGACGACATCGTCGCCGAGCTTATCTGCGACGGGCTGCATGTACACCCGAGCATCGTGCGCATGGCCTTCAAGCTCTTCCCCGGCCGTATCTGCCTCATCTCCGACGCGCTGCGCTGCTGCGGCATGCCGGACGGCGCGTATTCGCTGGGCGGGCAGGACATCTGGCTGCACAGCGGCGTGGCGCGCCTCGCCGACGGCACCATCGCCGGCTCCGCCACCAGCCTGTACGGCTGTATGCTCAAGGCCGTCGCCTTCGGCATTCCGAAGGAGGAGGCCATCCTCTCCGCCACGCTCATCCCCGCGCGGGAGATCGGCTGCGACGCGCTCACAGGCTCGATAGAGGCGGGAAAGTACGCCGATTTCGTGGTCTGCGGCGAGCAGCTCGAGCGCCGCGAGGTCTATATCGGGGGGACGAGGGTCGTCCCCTGCTGAAGAAAGGAATAGTCACGAACATTATGAAAAAGATCATTTGCGCCGCTCTGGCGCTGAGCCTGCTGTTCTCTCTCGCCGCCTGCGGGTCAGCCCCCGCCGCCGAGACCGCCGCGCCGGACGCCGCCGAAGCGACCGCCGAGGTGATAATAGAGACGGAGGCTCCCGCCCCGGCGGAGACCTCGGCTCCGGCCGGCAGCGCCGCCGAGGCCGAAAAGCTCGCCGCGATACTGGACGATATCAGCGCGAGCGTCACCATAGGCACCGCGGGCAGCTCCCTCCGGGCGGCCATTGCCGCGGCGGCGCTGCTCGACTGGGCCTCCGTGACCACGCTCGGCTACGACGAGGTGAAGAGCGCCACAGCCGACTGGCTCATGCCCAAGGGCAACGACGCGCAGGTCGAATTTGCCGGGCAGCTCGAGGCCGTGGATTTCGCCTGCACGGAGCTTCAAAAGGAAAATGCGGCGGATCTGCTGGAGTCTGCCGGGTGCAGCGACAGCGGCTACCCCTGGAACGGACAGGCCTTTGAGCTCGCCGGCGCCGTCATGGACGCCGCGGGTCTCAGGTGAAGGCGTCCGCGCCGCCTACAACAACTGCAAGGGAGTGTGACCGATGAAGCTGCGCACGGAAAGGCTCGATATCCTCCCGCTGGACGTGGATATGCTGCGGCTGCTGCTGGACGATATGCCGGGGCTTGAAGCCCGGCTCGGCTGCATCTACAGGGGCGAGCCGATAGAGGGCGAGTTTCGGCGGATAGTCGCGAGCCAGTACGAGATAGTCCTCTACGACAGCGCAAACTACCTCTGGCACAGCTTCTGGCTGCTGATACGGAGGGACGACGGGACGGTCGTCGGCTCGGCGGATTTCAAGGCGCCCCCGGACAAGCTCGGCCGGGTCGAGATAGGCTACGGGCTCGGCGCGCAGTTTGAGCGCCGCGGCTATATGACCGAGGCGGCGGACGCGATGTGCCGCTGGGCGCTCGGGCAGGAGAATGTGAAAAACGTCGTCGCCGAGACGGAAAACGGCAATCTCGCGTCCCAGCGCGTGCTGCGCCGCTGCGGCTTTCGCGAGCTGTCGCAGGGCGCGACGAAGTGGTGGATACTCTGAGGGAATATGAAAACTCAGGCGTCGCGGCGGGGCTCTCCCTGTCCGGCCGCGGCGTCCGCGTTTATTCATTGACTACAGGCTGAGGTTTTGATATAATTAAAAAAAATATGCATGAAAGGAGATGGGCGCGCGATTTATGGACGACGACGGCAGTATAAGCAGAGATAAACCCCCCTCATGTCATATATTTATTCGGAGCGGACATGGCCTGTGCTTGCGTGAGTAGAGCGATAGGCTGTGTCTTTTTGCGCATTTTCGATAAATATATGCAGCTTTTGAGGAGGATGTTTTTTTGGAAGGCTCTATTCTGTTCATGATCTTTTTGCAGGTGTTTCTGATAGCGCTCAACGCCGTCTTTGCCTGCGCGGAGATCGCGGTGATCTCAATGAACGACGGCAAGCTCGCAAAGCTGGTCGCCGAGGGCGACAGGCGGGCTCTGCGCCTCGCGCGGCTCACAAGTCAGCCGGCGCGCTTTCTCGCGACGATTCAGGTGGCGATCACGCTGTCCGGCTTCTTGGGCAGCGCCTTCGCGGCGGAGAATTTTTCCGACGGCCTTGTCGTCTGGCTGAAGGGTCTCGGCGTGAGCGCGCCGGCCGCCACGCTGGACGCGGCCGCGGTGGTGTTCATTACGCTCGTGCTCTCGTATTTTACCCTGGTTTTCGGTGAGCTTGTGCCCAAGCGCGTCGCCATGCGGAAGGCAGAGGCGCTGGCGCTGGGCATGTCGGCGCTCATCAGCGGCATAGCGAAGCTTTTCGCGCCCATCGTCTGGGTTTTGACAGCCTCCACCAACGGCATTCTGCGGCTGCTCGGCATCGACCCCGACGCTGACGACGAGCGGGTCAGCGAGGAGGAGATACGCATGATGGTGGATGTCGGCAGCGAGAAGGGCGCTATCGACCGCGAGGAAAAGCAGTTTATACAAAACGTCTTCGAGTTCGACGATCTGACCGCCGGGGACATAGCCACCCACCGGACAGACATCGACATGCTCTGGCTGGACGAGAGCATGGACGACTGGAAGGCCACCATCCACAGCAGCCGCCACACGCTCTACCCCGTCTGCGACGAGACCGCCGACAACATCGTCGGCATTCTTAACGCGAAGGATTATTTTCGCCTTGACGACAGGAGCCGCGGCGCGGTGATGCAGGCGGCGGTAAAGCCCGCCTATTTTGTGCCGGAGAGCGTCAAGGCCGACCTGCTCTTTCGCAACATGAAGCGCAGCCGCAACGCGCTGGCCGTCGTGCTGGATGAATACGGCGGAATGCTCGGCATCATCACCATTAACGACCTTGTCGAGCAGCTTGTGGGCGAGCTTGGCGACGAGGACGCGGAGCGGGCGCTCATTGAAGCCGCCGGCCCGGGAAGCTGGCGGATAAGCGGCAACGCCCCGCTCGCGGCGGTCTCCCGGGCGCTCGGCAGGGCTCTCCCCTGCTCACAATACGACACCTTCAACGGCCTGATCTTCGGCGCGCTCGGCGCTATCCCGCCGGACGGCTCCACTGTGGAGCTGGAGACGGAGGGCTTGCTCATCAATGTCACGGATATCCGCGAGCATCAGGTCGAACCGGCGCTGGTAGCGCTGGCGTCCTCCGGCGAACATCCGGCAGAGGCCGCAGACGCCGGTTCGGACATAGTATGAAAAATCAGTTTTGCATTTGCGCTTAAAAAAGCCTGACAAAGTCGTCGCCGGCAATACGTATCACGTTTTGCCGGCGCTCTTCGTTTTCAGCGGGGCTTTCCCGCGCTTATTTTTTCTCGTTCACCGCGACCCAGATCTCGC
>JAYFNM010000093.1:0-8440 GCA_034933465.1 Oscillospiraceae bacterium
TTTGCTGCCATGAATCTCAAAAAGCTGGCAAATTGGAAGTGGAGGGAACGCATTTTCATTTTAGATTTCCCCCTATTTTACCCCCAATACGTCCAAAACCCGGCTTGTGCTTGATGCACAGCCGGGTTCTTCGACAGGCTGCAACGCCGCCCGAAAGGGCGGCGTTGTTGTGGGGTTGTTGAGGAGATAAAAAATGAGGAAGAAATGAAAAAACTGCTTTTTTGCTCTTGCAGGCTTATAATACCGCACATTCCTTAAACCATGCTTAAAAAAACCGGCTTTTTTGCGTTTTTCCGCTTTTTTTCAGAAAAATTGCCGCGCGGCCGCGCTTCCCATTTGGCCGGGGCGGGTTTATAATACGTAAAAGGGGTGGGGCGCATGGCGGAATACAGGCATATACAGAGGCAGTTCGGGCCGGTCTACGATGAAAACTCGCGCATTTTGATACTCGGGAGCTTCCCCTCCGTCAAATCGCGGGAGGCGAACTTCTTTTACGGCCACCCGATGAACCGCTTCTGGCCGCTCATGGCGCGCATCCTGAACGCCGAGACGCCGGACGGCACGGAGGAAAAGCGCGCGCTCATGCTCGACAACGGCATCGCCCTCTGGGACGTGCTCGACTCCTGCGATATCGCGGGCTCGAGCGACAGCAGCATCAAAAACGCCGTGCCGGTGGACATCATGCGCGTGCTGCGCGCGGCGGACATACGGCGGATATTCTGCAACGGCGCGGCCTCGTACGGGCTGTTTATGCGCCATCTGGAGCCGCTGTGCCGCCGGACGCCGGTAAAGCTGCCCTCCACCAGCCCCGCAAACGCCGCCTGGTCCATGGACAGGCTCCTTGAGCAGTGGCGGCAGATCGCCGATTGAGGCGCAGGCGGAGAAAGCGGAGTATTGATTAGTCGGCGGTAATCTGGTATAATTACAGAAAATTAACGGCAGCGGACGGGGGAGAGCGCTATGGCACTGGACAGGGAATACTTCGACGCGATACATATCGACGTGGTGAAGAAGAAATATTATAACGCCAACAAGGTCGAGGCCGTTTTCAGCGACATCCGCCGGCAGGCGGAGCAGCTTTCCGCCGAGAACGAGCAGATGCGCGCCCAGCTCGCCGCCCTCAACGGCACGAAGGTCGAGATAGGCGGCGCGGTGATGGCGGCGCAGGCGCTGTATAAGGAGATAGTGGACAAGGCCAAGGCGCAGGCCGCGGAGATACGCGCCGGGGCGGAGCGCGAGCGGGCGCAGTTGCTCGACGAGACGCGGCGGCAGCAGGAATACGCCGTGCAGCGGGTCGAGAAATGCTATGACAGCATGAAGCAGCAGCACATGGCCGGCATCGACGCGCTCAACGCCGAATGGCAGGATTTCCTGTGCGGCCTGTTCCCGGACGGAAAGACCCCCGACGAGCCGGAGGAGCCGGACGAGGCCGAGACCACGGAGAGCGCCGGGGAGCCGGAGACCCCGGAGAGCGCCATAGACCAGGGGGCGCTTGAGGAGAAGATAGGCGCGATAGCGCGCGAGCTTTTCTCCATCGACGGAGAGGGCACGGAAACCTGAGCGCCTGATGCGAAAAAACAGAACACCTGTCATCACGAGGCTTGTAAAGCCGTGGGATGACAGGTGTTTTTTGCCTCAGACGCCTTTGCGGCCGATATGGGCACTTCGCTCAATACCCCGCCTCGGCGAAGACGCGGCGGAGCTTTTCGGCATAGGCGCGGACCTTGTCCGGCGCGGCGGCGGAGGGCATCAGGAAAATGAAGCGGCCGCCCTTGTGCGGCAGACCGGTCAGCACGTCGTACAGCGCGTCCAGATTCTCGCCGTACCAGTCCTGCCAGGCCAGCTTCCGCCGCAGCTCGCCGTACAGCGCCGGCAGGCTGCCGCAGGCGGAGAAATCCAGCGTGACGACGCCTGAGATGCTCTCCAGCAGCCCCTGACAGCCCTCGGCCAGGTCGCGCCAGCAGCGCTCGAAATCCCGGGTGTACCACGGGTCGGCCACCGCGTCGTGCGGGCGGCCGGCGTATTCCAGCATACTGTGCAGCTTGCCGCGCGTGTCCGCGCCGAACAGGCGGCGCATATCGCGCAGGTTCGCCTCGTCCATGCCGATGAGGAGATCGTAGCGGTCGTAGTCCTCGCGGCGCAGGAGCCGCGCCGTCTTGCCGGAGCAGTCTATCCCGTGCTCGCCGAGCAGGCGGCGGGCGGGGGGATAGACGGGGCTGCCCGTCTCGTCGCCGTGCGCGGCGGCGGAGTCGATGACGAACTCGCCCTCAAGCCCCGCTCTTTTTACCAGATCCCTGAGCATGAATTCGGCGGTCGGACTGCGGCAGATGTTGCCGTGGCAGATAAAAAGTATCCTTGTCATAGCTTATTGTCCCTTGTTTGACTTTTTATGGCGGCCTCAGCCGTCGAACAGCGCGGCGACGGCGGCGAGCCGTTTTTCCCAGAGACTGTCCCTGTCGTAAAAAGCGCGGATGTTTTCCCGGCATTTCACGCCGAGCTCGGGATGGCTCAGTATCTCCCTTAGCGCGGCAGAGAGAGAGCCCCTGTCCGGCTCGGAGAGCACGCCGAAGCGCCTGTCGAGCGTCTCCGCGACGGCGGGGCAGGAGGCGGCGGCGATGGGGACGCCCAGCAGCAGCGCCTCCTGTATCGTCAGTCCGTAGCTCTCGCTGCGCGAGCTGCTGACCAGCCAGTCGGCGCAGGCGATGTAGGGATAGGGGTTTTCGCGCGCGCCGAGCAGCTTCACGCAGCGCGCGCCGGAGGCGCGGAGCTTTTCCCGCAGCTCCGCCTCAAGCTCGCCGCCGCCGACGATCCACAGATCGAAATCGAGCTCCTTTTCAAGCTCGGCGCAGATGTCGATGAGCATGTCGTAGCGCTTGACCTCCGCGAGGCGGCCTACCGACACCAGCAGCGGCTTCCCCGCGGGGTGGACGCAGTCGGCCGGGTGGTCGGCGGCGGCTTTGAGTATCGCGGGGGCGTTTATGGGGCTGTACAGCGTGCACAGATTGCCGGGGTCGCCCACGGTGTCCGCCACGCTCCGGCGCACGGCCTCCGACACGCAGACGACCCGCGAAAAGCGCGCCATGCACTCGCGCTCGTCCGCGTCGCTGCGAAAATTGCAGGCGCTCCAATGGAACTGACTGTAGTCCGCGTGTATCCAGGCGAGCTTTTTTTTCGCCCGGAGCTTTGCGGCAAGGCGCATCGACGGCCCCTCCTTGAACGCGGCGACCGCGTCCCAGCGCTTGAGACGCAGAAGAAAGCCCTCGAACAGCACGCGGCAGGCGCGCTGAAAGAACCACTTCGGGCCGAAGCGGCGGCTGGCTCCGTCCCAGAACGGGAGGCGGCGGTAGCTGACGCCGGCGGGGTATTTCCGCGCGAGCGTCTCGCGGTCGCCGTAATGCGCCCATATGGTCAGCCTGTCGCCGCGCGCGGCGAGATACGCCGAGAGATTTTGCAGTATCGTCTCGACCCCGCCGGCGTCGAGCCGGTCGTTTATGAGCAGAATATCACGCTGCATGGGCGGCCTATCCTTTCGTCCTCAGGCGGGAGAGCCTGCGGCGCAGTCTGTCGCAGAGCTCCGCGCGCTCCTTCCTGCCGAGCACTATCATGAAGTTGAGCGCAAAGCCCAGTATCGCCGTGGCGACGGCGCCCGAGAACCAGGCGAGCCACGAGGCGGAGAGATCGAACAGAAGGTTGACGGCGGCGCCGATGGCGGCGACGACGGCAAAGGAGACGACGCTCTTGAATATCTCCGGGAGGAAGGCGTTCTTTTTCAGGCCGATATATTTGGCGGAGTACGGGATATGGTAGAAAAAGGCCACGATGAGCGAGCCCGCGAGGCTGGTGCCGAGGATGGCGTAAACGCCCCAGTCGGTCAGCTGGAGCAGCAGGTACATGACGCCGATGCTGACAAGGCCGTAGATTATCATGACGATGGAGTTCTGGCGCACCTTGTTGGTGATGGTGAAGACCTGATATATCGGCTGGAGCGGGCCGGTGACGCAGGAGTTGACGATGGTGAGGATGGACATGGCGCTTATCAGCTCCACCGGCTGCCCCGGAACCCAGAGCGTGAAAAAGGCGGCGCCCATGGTGCAGAGGATGGCGTTCGGGATGGAGACGAACAGGCACATGAAGCGCATCGCGGACTTGGCCGCGCCCTTTAGACCCTCCGTGTCGCCCTTGGCGTAGAGCTGCATCAGGTTCGGGCTGAACACGTTGGCGATGGTTGAGTTAAAGGAGATTATGACGTTGGGCACGGTCTTCGCGACGGAGAGATAGCCCATCATGGAGGCGCTGATGAAGAGGTTGGTGATGAGCAGGTCGAGGCCGTTCGTGAGGATCTGGCTGAGCTTGGTTATGCTGTTCCAGAGGCCGGAGGACAGGATCTCCCAGACGCAGCGTATGTCGAAATCCGAGAAATGAAAGCGCAGGTCGGGCACGAGCTTTCGGGTGTAGTATATGTTCGCGCCCACGGTGAACAGCGTCGCGGCGAGGGTGCCGAGGACGACATAGGTGATGTGCGGGGTGAAAACGAGGAACAGCCCCAGCACCGTCGCCACGTTTATTATGCTGGCCTGCGAGCTGCGCAGCGACTGGATATAAAGGGTGTTGGTGATGTAATAGCAGTTGCTGTAGATGGAGAAGACGAGCTGGACGAGGAAATTCACGAAGGTGAGCGCGAAGGTGAGCTTCACCTCGAAGATCATCAGGGGCGGTATCTCGAACCAGCTGTCGAGGAAAAACACGCAGACGGCCGAGGGCAGCACGAAGACGGCGGCCATGATGACGTTCGCGATGCCGACGGAGGAGAAGTATTTCCGGGCTCTCGCCTCGTTTCCGCCGACGCGCTCGAGCATGATGAAGCGGCTTGCCATGGAGTTGAGGGCGATGCTGAACAGGGAGGCGTAGTTGGCAAACTCGTTGGCGAGCTTGACGTAGCCGTAGGTCTCGCTGCCGAAGCGCTCGGTGATGTACGGCGTTATGAAAAAGCTTATGCACATGTTCAGCGCGAAGGTGATCACGCTGAACACGACGTTTCTGGCGATGGCTCTGCTGCCGAACTGGTCTGTGTTTGATGCTGCCACGGCGTTTCCTCTCTTATTTCCCGACTATTTTATGATAGAGCGCGTTGAGGTCGGCGCGAAACAGGCGGTAGCCGTACCAGCGCAGCTTCGTCTTGAGACCCACGCCCATGCGCAGATACCTTTTCGCCCGGCCGTCCCGGATGAACTCGCGCGCTGCCTCGCTCTTTCCGAGCGCCATTACGACAAGCGTGGACAGCAGCCGCTCCGCCGCCGCGACTTGCAGCTCTGGGCAGCCCGCCGCCGCGAAATATTCGCACTGCTCCTCGAAGGCCAGGATAGCCGCCTCGTGGTTGCGGCGGGTCTTCGTGTGGGTTATGCTGTCTCCGTTCTGATAGTACGCGTATATCTCCCGCGAGCCGAGAACGGTCTTCCCGGCGGCGTAGTAGTACTTATAGGTCGTGGCCTCGTCCTCGTGGAGGCGGCCGAAGGGGAAGGGGGCGGCTCTGACGATATCCGCCGGAAGGAGCTTGGCGCAGGCGACGGCCATCGGCATACAGCGGGTCTTTATCAGCGCGCGGCAGGCGGCGATATTGCCGTAGCTCTCCGTGCGCTCCGGCGGCTGCTCCCCGAAGAGCTCGTCCCCGCCGTATACGCTGCGCAGCTGGCCGCAGGCGATATCGGCCTCGTTCTCGTCGAGCAGGCGGAGAAGATACTCCGCATAGTCCGGGGAGACATAGTCGTCCGAATCCACAAAGCTGATATAATCGCCCGCGGCGGCGCTCACGCCGCGGTTGCGCGCGTCGGACAGGCCGCCGTTTTCCTTGTGGACGACCTTTATCCGGCTGTCTCCGGCCGCGAAGCGGTCGCACATGGCGGGGCAGGCGTCCGGCGAGCCGTCGTCCACGAGGATTATCTCTATCTTTTCGTAGGTCTGAGCCAGCAGGCTCTCCACGCAGCGGCCGAGAAAGGGCTCCACTTTGTACACCGGCACGACAATGGATATGAGCGGATCATTGACCATGGACGTATCGCTCCCGTTTTGAGACTTATGCCGCGTAAGCCGCGGCAGATAAAACATTATAACCTAAAGCCGGGTCTATTTCAACCGGAGAGGGTTAAAAACCGGGCCGGCCGCAAATTACCTGCCGTCCTCGGGCTTCGCGGCCACGGAACGACAGATAGCTTTGCGGACGGCCCGGTAAAAAACAGGCGTCAGACGCCCTTGCTGAGAGCCGACGCGGTGAGCGCGGCGACCTTCGCGTTGTTGAGCACCAGCTTTATGTTGCTCTCGAGGCTGTCCCCGCCGGTCAGCTCGGCGACGCGGGCGAGCAGGAAGGGCGTGGTGTCCTTGCCGCGGACGCCCTGCTCGCGGCATTCGCGCAGCGCCTGCTCGATGGCGGCGTCTATGACCGCCTTGTCCATGGCGTATTCCTCGGGGATGGGGTTGGCGACCAGCATACCGCCCTTATAGCCGAGCTCGCGCTGGGCGCGAAACAGCCCTGCAAGCTCCTCGGGGCTGTCCACCCGGTAGTCCACGTTGAAGCCGCTGCTGCGGGTATAGAACGCGGGCAGCTCATAGCTGCCGTAGCCGATGACCGGGACGCCCTTGGTCTCGAGGTATTCGAGCGTCAGCCCGAGGTCGAGGATGGCCTTGGCTCCCGCGCAGACGACCATAACGGGCGTCTGCGCCAGCTCCTCAAGGTCGGCCGAGATGTCCATGGAGGTCTGCGCGCCGCGGTGTACGCCGCCGATGCCGCCGGTCGCGAAGATCTTTATCCCCGCCATATTGGCGATTATCATGGTGGTGGTAACGGTGGTCGCCCCGTCGGAGCGCCTGGCCACGAGGGCGGGCAGGTCGCGGCGGCTGGCCTTGGGCACGCCGCGCCCGGTCTTGCCGAGGTATTCTATCTCCTGCTGGCTCAGCCCCGCCTTGAGGCGGCCGCCGATGACGGCGACGGTCGCGGGTATGGCGCCGTTGTCCCTGATGGTCTGCTCGACCAGCAGGGCGGTCTCCACATTCTTCGGATAGGGCATACCGTGGGAGATGATGGTGCTCTCGAGCGCGACGACCGGCCTCCCGGCGTCCAGCGCCATGTGCACCTCGGGGGATATGTCAAGATATTTTGTCATATTCAGTCTCCGTTTCAAAGTACTTCGCGCCGTATGGCGCGCGTATATTCTATTTCATTTTGCCGAAATGTCAAGCCCCAGCCGGGCTTTCCACGCGAGCACGCGCAAAACGGAGGCGTCGAGCCGCGCCTCGGCTATCGTGCCGTCCTTTACGGCCGCCTCTATCGCCGCGGCGGACTGCTCGAAATCGCCGCAGCAGATGAGGTCGTTCCCGGCGAGGAAGGTCTGCACGGCGGCGTTCTCCCCGCCGGTGAACTGCCTTATCGCGTCCATGAACATGTCGTCCGAGATCGACACTCCCTCAAAGCCGAGCTCATCGCGCAGTATGCGGTGTACCTCCGGCGAGAGCGAGGCGGGGAGCTGGGCGTCCATGCACTCGACGATATTGTGGCTCACGAGCACGGCGTCCGCCCCCGCCGCCACGCCCGCCTCAAAGGGCAGGAAATCCGAGGCCTCAAAGTCGGAGTAGCTCCGCCTGTCGTAGGCGAGACCCTTGTGCGTGTCCGCGCTGCCGCCGTAGCCGGGAAAATGCTTGAGCGCGCAGCCGATGCCCGCGCTCTTCATCTCGCCCACGACGAGGCGGACGCAGTCGGAGCTTGTCCGCGCGTCCAGCCCGAAGCTGCGCTCATATATATAGTCGCTCTCGCTCAGCGGCACGTCGCACACGGGCGCGAGGTTCACGTTCACCCCGAGGGAGAGCAGCAGCGCCGATTTCTCGGCGGTGTCGCTCTCGAGCAGCGCTGTGCCGCCCTCGCTCAAAAGCTCGAGCGGGGCCTTGAAGGGCTCCGCGCGCAGCAGGGGATTCGTGCTGACGCGGCAGACGCTGCCGCCCTCCTCGTCTACGCTTATCAGCAGCGGCAGGGCGGCGGCGGATTGCAGCGCGGCTGTCATGCCGCGCACCTCCGCCCCCGTCTTGCCCTGAAAGGCGTCGGAATAGAGGCAGAGCGCGCCGACGCCGAAGGCCGCCGCGCGCTCCGCGCCGCCGTTCTCGTGGCAGCTCGCCATAACGACCTGCGCCGCCTTTTGCCGGAGGCTCATCCCGGCGAGCGCGCGCTCTTCGGCCGTGTCCTCAAAAATTACTGTCGCGTCGCTGCCGCCGGGCTCCTCCCGCGTCTGTCCGGCGCAGGCGGCAAGAGAGGCCGCGCAGGCCGCGGCAAGGATATATGCGATGGTTTTTTTCATGTATTACCTCCGTAACGACGGACTGAGACGCCGTATATACAGATTATGTTCCAAAAAAACAGGGATATGAGCAGACCGCCCATATCCCTTTGGTCGTTGAAAAA
>JAYFNM010000094.1:0-1507 GCA_034933465.1 Oscillospiraceae bacterium
CGGCGCTTTCTCGCCGACCGGCACAAATACGTCGGCTACGGCGGGGCGCGGGGCGGCGGGAAGAGCTGGGCCGTGCGTGTAAAGGCCGTGCTGCTCTGCCTCAGATTTCCCGGGATAAAGACCATGATCGTCCGCAAGACCTACCCGGAGTTACAGGAAAACCACATCCTGCCGCTCTGCGAGCTGCTGTGCTGCTTCGACGAGGACCCGGAGCGCCGCATCGCCGCGTACAACGACGCGAAAAAGCACATCGCCTTTCCCAACGGAAGCCGTATCCTCTTCCGCTACTGCGACAACGACAGCGACGCGCTCCGCTTTCAGGGCACAGAGGTGGACGTCCTGTTCGTGGACGAGGCCACCCAGCAGACCGAGGAGCGCATGGACAAGCTCCGCGCCTGCGTGCGCGGTGTGAACACCTTTCCCAAGCGCATCTACTTCACCTGCAACCCCGGCGGTCCGGGACACGGCTGGGTCAAGCGGCTGTTCATAGACCGGCGCTACCGCGAGGGCGAGCGGGCGGAGGACTACAGCTTTATCCGCTCGCTCGTCACCGATAACGACGCGCTCATGCGCGCCGACCCGGACTACATCCTCAAGCTAAAAAGCCTCCCGCCAAGGCTGCGCGAGGCCTGGCTCTACGGCCGGTGGGACGTGTTCGAGGGACAGTTTTTTCAGGATTTTCGCGTTTCGCCCGACATGGCGCTCGCTCAAAAGTGCGGCTTTACCGATTCTTATGAGGAGCTGACGCGCCAGAGAAGGTTCACGCACCTGATAGCGCCCTTCGACCTCAACGCAGGAGAGCGGCGCGGCTGGACGGTATTTCGCTCCTACGACTTCGGCTATGGGCGCCCCTTCTCCTGCGCGTGGTGGGCCGTCGATTACGACGGGGTGCTCTACCGCGTGCTGGAGCTCTACGGCTGCGCCGGCAGCCCCAACGAGGGACTGCGCTGGACGCCGGAGAAACAGTTTCAGGAGATCGCCCGCATCGAGCGCGAGCACCCCTGGCTGCGCGGACGGCAGATCGGCGGCGTCGCCGACCCGTCCATCTGGGACGGGAGCAGGGGGGAGAGCGTCGCCGAGACCGCCGCGAAGTGGGGGCTGTATTTCGTGCCGGGCGAGAACCGGCGCATACCGGGCTGGATGCAGTGCCATTACAGATTGCAGTTCGACGCCGAGGGGCGGGCGCGGATGTACGTTTTCGACACCTGCGCCGCGTTTATCCGCACGGTGCCGCTGATGCGGTTTTCCAGGGGTGCGCCGGAGGATCTCGACACGGAACTGGAGGATCACGTCTGCGACGAGTGGCGCTACGCCTGCATGTCGCGCCCGGTGACGCCGCTGCGGTTCGAGGAGGCGGAGCCGCCGGAGCTTGACCCGTTGCGGAGATAGAGCGGGGGGGACGGCGGAACGACACGGGGGCATGGGCTGGAGCCTTGAGGTGCGGGCGCGCATATGGGTGCGCCCCTGCGAGGGGGAGAAAGATCCTTCGCTGCGCTCAGGATGACAG